>CBIHRH010000648.1:0-3482 GCA_966212365.1 uncultured Emticicia sp.
GAGGGCAGCTTTTGAAGTCCACTTGAACGAGTGCCCTGATTGCCAGAAAGAATTAAAAGCTACCCGTCAGCTTTGGGAAGTAATGGGAAATGTAGCTGTGCCAAAGCCAAGCGATAATCTCCCGATTCAGTTCTACACCATGCTTGAAACTTTTAAAGGAGCCGAGAGCAAAAAGGTAAAGAAAACAGCTTTCTGGGAAGAGTTAAAATATAAACTGGAATCATTTTTTACACCAAAATTGCTGCTGAGAGTTTCTTATAGTATGTGTCTGCTCCTGATAGGTTTGGGAGGCGGTTATTTCCTGAGCAGACAACAAACCCCGGATTACCAGGGACAGATTAAGGAATTATCTAATCAAGTTCAGGAGATGAATGAGAAGATGATGCTGACTTTATTAGAGAATGAGAACTCATCGGCTACTGAACGCCTGCAAGCAGTAAGTTATACTAAAGATATTGATAAGGTTGACGGAAAGGTACTCGAAGCACTCCTTAGCACATTAAATAATGATTCGAACGTAAACGTTCGTTTAGTAACCCTGGAAGCGCTGGCTCAACTGGCCGATAATCCGAAAGTGAGAGAGGGTTTGGTACAATCTATCTTAAAACAAGATACCCCGCTGGTACAGGCCGCCTTGGCTGATGTAATGGTGAAACTGGAAGAAAAACGCTCTATTAAACCATTGCAACGATTGCTGGAAAAAGATGATACAGATGTCATAGTCAAAACCAAAATCAAAGAGACCCTCAAGGCTTTATCTTACAGAGTATAAAATAAAAAACATACAGAATTATGAAACCCTTATTAATCCTACTTTTAGCAGGAGTGGTGCTTGCTTGTGCCCCTGCTACGGCTCAAAAGCCAGAATTTAAAGAACATCTCAGTAAACAATTTGACCTGAAAAAGCCTGCCAGTCAAACAGTACTAGCAATCGGCAACATCGACGGATTTATTAAGGTAGAAAGCTATTCAGGGAGTAAAGTGATGATAGAAATTGACAAAACAATTTCGGCTAAAACACAAGAGATTGTAGACGAGGCAAAAAAAGAATTCCAATTGGAGTTTGAAGAAACGGGCGATAGTATTCTGGTTTACATCGCAGAGCCCTGGAATACAAGACCTAATACGCCAGGAAAAAATCGCGAATGGCGTCGGAGAATTGAGTATCGCGCTACTCTGCATTATACGGTAAAAGTACCTGCTGATATCAATCTTCATGTATCAACAATCAACAATGGTGATATTGACGTGAAAAATGTAACGGGGTCTATCAAAGCCAATAATATTAATGGGGCTATTTCATTAGCCAATGCCAAAGGTGCTACAGATGTGCATACAATTAATGGTGATGTAACCATCAACTATCTGACAAGCCCGCCTGAAAAATCATCGTACTATACCCTTAATGGTAATATCAGAGTGACCTATCCGGCTTCATTTTCAGGAGATTTACAGTTTAAGAGTTTCAATGGCGAGTTCTTTACCGATTTTCCTGATACCCAGCTACTGGCACCTGAAGTTACTAAAAATATAGAGCATAAAGGAGATGGAACCGTCTATAAGCTCGACAAAAAGACCTCAATCCGCATAGGTAATGGAGGCAGAAAATTCAAATTCGAAACGTTCAACGGAAACATTTATATTAAAAAACAATCGTAAAAATGAAAAATAGTAAAGCAATCATCGCAGTCTTAGTGCTAATGTCAATTATTAGAATCACTCCAACATTTGCTCAGAACGAAATCAAAGAACAACTGGTGGTACCGCTAAGCGACCCAGCCAAACCGGGGTCATTAAATGTAGGATTAATTAACGGCTCTATTAAAGTAACAGGTTATGCCGGAAAAGAGGTAATCATTGATGCCGAAACTATTCCTAGTCAAAACTCAAGTAAAAAGGAAAGAGTTGATGAATCGGCCACTGGTATGAAACGCATCACTCCTCGTAATGGTCTTGAACTATCAGCCGAAGAGAAAAATAATAAGGTGAATGTAAACTCAAGCAGCCATCGTCAATCAATCAACCTGACTATTAAAGTACCGCAACAGTTTTCGTTGAAAGTAAGTACTATCGTAATTGATAACGTAACAGGTGAAATGGAAATCACTAATGTTAACGGCGATATTACCATGACAAGTGTAGCAGGTTCAGCTGTTGCTAATACAGTGAATGGTGTAATAAAAGCCAATTTCAAAAGTGTCACAGACTCTCCAATGGCTTTCACAACCTTGAATGGCAATGTAGATATTACTTTCCCGGCTACGGTTAAAATGAATGCAAAAGTAAAATCAGACCGCGGCGAAGTATACAGCGATTTTGACATGGATATTGATAAATCAACGCCAAAAGGTGTACGTAGCAACCAAAACGGTATGTACAAAGTGAGCATCGACGAGTGGATTCAAGGCAAAGTGAATGGTGGCGGTGCTGAAGTAATGATGAAGAATATGCACGGAAATATCTATATCCGTAAAGCGAAATAATACAGCGTCGGGCTGCACCTTACAAAATTATGAAAAGCAATCAATCCGGTAGGCAATTTAATAAACCTACCGGATTGACATTACAAAGATTTTTTATTGGTTTATGTCTGCACAACTTATCTTATTTTAAAATTCTCTTTTGAAACGCAAATTAAACCCTACCCTTAAACTATTCTCAGAACTGTGTCTAACTTTGTGCCAGGAAATTTAATGCTAAACTTTTCAAATGCACAGAATCACTGTTCAGCATAGTCTCTACCATTCATTCTTTAGCTCCCAGAAATGAAAAAAATACTAATCGTCCTAACCACAATCATTAGCTTCTGTATCTCTGCCAATGCCCAGAAAATACCAAGCAAAAGCCAGAAAATTAATACCTTCATGTCAACCATCCACAGGGATGGCCAGTTTTCAGGGGCATTACTTGTATCAGACAACGGAAAAATTATCTATAAAAAAGGCTTTGGCTATGCCGACCGGAAAAGCAAAGAACTTTTTACTACAGATACTCCATGCTACATCGGTTCGGTAAGCAAGCAGTTTACCGCGATGGGGATTATGATTCTCGAAGAAAGGGGAAAGATAGCATATGATCAACCTATCCGTACCTACTTCCCCGAATTGCCTGAGTTCATGCAGCCTATCACAATCTTGCATCTTTTACATCATACTTCTGGCCTGGCTCTTTTTGGAGATTTTCCTGATATGAATGAAAAAGATGTGTTTAATATCTTGCTGAAACAACAAAGCCTGAATTTCGCTCCGGGAGAAAAATTTGAATACTGCAATGCCGGATATACCTTGTTAGGGCTGATTATAGAAAAAATATCTGGTGAAACTCTTAACGATTTTCTGACTAAGAATGTGTTTCTGCCTACGGGCATGAAAAACACCTATGTCAATAATGCCATTCAAAAAAACAGGAAACGGGCAATAGGTTATTACCTCTTCGGCGATGAATATAATTATGACACTTTCATTGGTGGATCCGCATCGGTC
>CBIHRH010000649.1:0-3481 GCA_966212365.1 uncultured Emticicia sp.
CCGAAGCTGGGCTCGAACCAGCGACCCTCTGATTAACAGTCAGATGCTCTAACCGACTGAGCTATTCGGGATCATTTTGCCGCGACTCCTTTGTCTGAAATCGTGGTGCAAAATTAGGCTTTTCGGGTATATCTGTCAACTAAAATTTAAAAAATATTTTAAATTTTCTGAAGACTTTGCCTTTCATTACACCTGAAAAGTCTTATGGTCAATGCTTTAGACGGTTAAGAAAATGTTAAAATTTTTTACCTATACGCCCACAAAAACTAAATTTCCCTCCACTTTTACCGGATAAGTCGTGATTTGGTAATCTTCATCACCCATACATTTACCTGTTTCCAGAGAGAATGTCTTTTTATGAAATGGGCAGGCTACCTTTGGTTCTCCCCCTTGTGTGCCTATCATCCCTCTCGACAAAACCATTTGCTGTTTATGCGGACAAAGGTTCTGAGTGGCAAACCATTCATTGCGTCTTGAAAAATTGTAAATGGCTATTTGTTCTCCATCTATTAATACACAAGCGCCTCCGTTTTCGGGTATATCTTCAATTCTGCAAGCTTGTTTCCATCTGATTGCTATGGCTGTATCTGAAAGTACCATGATTGTTCTGTTTTTGATGTTGATAAAGATTATGCTGTTACTTTGTTCCAATCGGTGGCCATTATCTGGTCTCTCAATGGCTCATATTTCACATTCGGGTCTTTTACCTCTGGCGCATTCACGAAATGCACAAAGCGCTTACGTATTTCAGGCGTTTCAACGGCTTCTTTCCATTCACATTGATAGTTGTCTATCAAACCCTGCATTTCTTTTTCTAAATCATCACAAATACCTAAACTGTCATCAATAATCACCGATTTCAGATAAGCAATTCCTCCATCCATTTTATTCAACCAGGTAGCCGTTCGGGTCAATGGTTCGGCTGTTTTGATATAAAACATCAGGAAGCGGTCAATCAATTTCAGACACATTTCGCTACTCAAATCAGTAGCTAATAGGAGCGCATGTTGTGGTTTTGAACCACCATTACCACATACATAAAGGTTCCAGCCTTTTTCAGTAGCTATAATACCAAAATCTTTACTTTGAGCTTCGGCGCATTCACGAATACAACCTGAAACCGCAGATTTTAATTTATGTGGAGAACGAAGTCCCTTATACCGATTCTCCACTTCAATGGCAAAGCTCACAGAATCCTGTACCCCGAAGCGACACCATGTTGTACCTACGCAACTTTTTACTGTACGCAGCGATTTGCCATAGGCATGACCGCTTTCAAAACCTGCGGCTATCAGTTCTTCCCATATCTGTGGTAAGTCTCCTACGTGCGCACCAAATAAATCAATTCGTTGGCCGCCTGTGATTTTGGTGTATAGGCCATATTTTTGAGCAACCTGCCCAATCACAATCAGTTTTTCAGGGGTTATTTCTCCACCAGGTATACGTGGTACAACCGAATAAGTACCCCCACGTTGAATATTCGCTAAGAATCTGTCGTTTGAATCCTGCGCAGTGGCATTGTCTTTTTGCAGAATCATCTCATTCCACAAACTTGCCAGAATGGAAGCAATGGCAGGTTTACATACCTCGCAGCCATCATCTTTACCAAATTTATTCAAAACCTCATCGTAGGTCTTAAGATTATTGATTTTTACCAGATTGAATAGTTCCTGACGGGTATAGTCGAAATGCTCGCACAAGATATTTCTGATATAAATACCCTGTGCTTTCATGGTCCCTTGTACCAGGTCTTTTACCAAAGGCATACAGCCCCCGCAACCTGTTCCGGCTTTGGTGCATTTTTTAATGCCATCAGCAGTTGTGACTTTGTTTTCAACAATCTCGTGGCAGATTCGACCTTTAGACACGGCTTCGCACGAGCATATAAGGGCTTCATCAGGTAGGGCCATTACGCCCGCACCACCATCACTTTCTCCACCCCGGCTGCCTAAAATCAAATCTTCCGGGTCTTTTGGTATTACAAGATTATTGATGGTAGTCTGCAATAGCATATTGTATTGTTCTGCATCGCCTATCAGAATACCGCCAAGCAGACTTTTGCCATCAATAGAGATATTAATTCTTTTATAAATGCCTTTCGATTTGTTTTCGTAGACAATGGTCTGGCAATCAGGCTCCTGAATGAATGGATTGCCGAAACTGGCTACATCAACCCCGATGAGTTTTAATTTGGTTGACATATCGAATGAAACAAACGATTTTCCTTCCGAACTCGCTGCTTTACTGAGATTAGTGGCTACAACATCAGCCATGTCATAACCGGGAGCAACCAGGCCATATATCATATGGTTGTGCAGGGCACATTCACCAATGGCAAAAATATCCGGGTCGGATGTTTGGAGATGATTATTAACCACGATTCCGCCTCGGCTTCCAACTTCCAGACCTGCCAATCGCGCTACTTCGTCTCTCGGTTTGATACCTGCAGAAATCACAAGCATATCCACATCCAGTTTTGAGCCATCGGCAAAACTCATGGCTTTAATGGCATCATCACCAATAATTTCCTGCGTATTTTTCGATAAATGTATTTTCAGACCTAATAATTCCAGTTTGGTTTTGAGCATATCAGAACCCAACTGGTCAATCTGGCGAGGCATCAGTTTTGGAGCAAACTCTATTACATGAATTTCTTCCAGACCTAAATCTATCAAAGCTTTTCCTGCCTCTAAGCCCAACAAACCACCGCCAATCACTGCCCCTTTTCTGGCTTTTGCTGCATGGCTTTGCATCATTTCCAGATCTTCGATAGTACGATAAACAAAAACACCCTCTTTCTCAATACCCGGAATCGATGGCACAAAAGGTGCAGAGCCTGTAGCTAATATCAGGTAATCGTAAGGTATAGAAAGCCCATGATGAGATAATACGGTTTTGTTTTCCCGGTCGATATGTGTAATCGGGTCGGAGAGATGAATCTGGATATTGTTATCAAAATACCAGTCTAAAGGAGCGAGTGTGAGGTCTTCGGCAGTTTTACCTGCAAAGTATTCACTGAGATGTACACGGTCGTAAGCAGGTCGCGGCTCTTCGCCAAATACAGTGATTTGAAAGAAATCAGGCGCTTTGGCTATGAGTTTTTCGCAAAACTTATAGCCCACCATACCGTTGCCCACCACAACGACACGGCGTTTAGTTCCGTTTGTCATTTTGAATTATGTTTACCTACGTTTGCCCGTTTTTATCCTGAAATTTCCCCCAAGTCAGTCTAAAAACAGTGTTAATTGATTAATCGAAAATGAGTATAAATACTTATTTCTTGTCAAATATAGTCATGTAATTCTAATATGCAAATTTTTATTTGGCAAAATTCTTAAATTTTACGTTTCTGTTCTGAGAATTGTACTTAATGCAGAATAAATAGGAATAAATAATAGGTGTGGCCTAAACTGAAATAAAAAATACGAAATTTCTCTCAACTGTTTTGCTGTTTCCTCTGTCAATATAGAAAATGAAGCTT
>CBIHRH010000650.1:0-3477 GCA_966212365.1 uncultured Emticicia sp.
GGGGGCTTTTAATCAACTATTAAAAAAGTCCCCTTTAGGGGATAGGGGTTTATGATACGCAATTACTTTAAAATCGCCTTTAGAAATCTTGTCAGACAAAAAGGCTTCACTTTTATCAATATTGCCGGACTTGCCATCGGGCTTACCTGCTTTTTGTTAATTGGTTTGTATGTAAAAGATGAATTGAGTTACGACCGATTCAACAAAAATGCTGACCGCATTTATCGTGTTACCCGTATTTTCAAATCAAGTGACGGTACGGTGAGCCTACATTTAGGACACTTGGCCCCTCCTTTTTTGCGACATTTAAAAAATGATTTTTCTGAAATAGAACAGATAACCCGTTTACTGGACGCAACCTATTTGTTTAATGTACTAAACCGACCAGAAAGCCCTGAAAAAAAATACCAGGAGCCGAATATGTTTTTTGCTGATGCAAATGTATTCAAAGTATTCTCAATTAACCTTCTTTCAGGAAACCCTGACGTGGCTTTAGAAAATCCATTTACAGTTGTTATCTCTAAGCCAATGGCTGAAAAGTATTTTGGTAAAGAAGACCCTATGGGTAAACGGTTGAAAATAGATAATAAATATGAATTAACAGTCTCGGGCGTATTTGAGCCAATACCGGGCCAATCACATTTTCATACTAATTTCCTGTTATCAATGAATACACTGAATGATAACAGGATTTTTGGTAAGGAAGGAATGGATAATGATTGGGGTGGCAATGCCTTCGCTACCTATTTGCTGATGCCCGAAGGCTATGATATATCAAAGATAGAAAGTAGGGTAAAATCTTTTCTGGATAAACATATACCTGGTGGGAAAGGGTCTCAGGAGACAGACCTGACTTTTCAGAAACTGACAGATATACACTTACGTTCACACCTGGATTCAGAGCATGAAGCGAACGGAGACATTAAGTCCGTGTATATTTTCTCTGCGATTGCCTTTTTTATCCTGCTGATTGCGTGTATCAATTACATGAATTTAGCCACGGCGCGTTCGGCAGGCAGAGCCAAAGAGGTAGGTCTTCGTAAGGTAGTAGGGGCCTTACGCTCGCAACTGATAGGGCAATTTCTGAGTGAATCACTATTGCTCACTATTATTTCTTTAGGTATTGCCTTGATAGTCATTACTTTATTGATTCCGTCATTAAATGATTTTGCCGGTAAATCTTTGACTTTTAGCAGTTTATCAGATGTGAAATTTATTCTGGTGATTCTGGGTGTCATCTTCTTTACAAGCATTTTAGCCGGAAGCTACCCTGCCTTTTTCCTGACGGCTTTTCAGCCCGTAGAGGTTTTGAAAGGGAAAATCAAAAACGCCATGAAGAATGGACGGCTACGTCAGGTTTTAGTGGTGATGCAGTTTTCAATAGCTTGTATTCTGATAATCAGTACAGTTATTGTCTATAAACAATTGAGTTTCATGCTCACAGAAGATGCCGGATATAAAAAAGACCAGGTGATTGTGATGAAGAATGATAGAAATGCTTCATTTGATTTTGAGGGTTTTAAACAAGAGTTGAAACGTCAGGCAGGAGTGAAAAATGTAAGTACTTCTTCCAGAATACCTACAGACCGTTTGCGTGACTACCAAGGAGCAAAAGTGGAAAAGGGAGATTCTTTGGCTCCTACTACTGCGGTAATAAAATCACTCAGGGTTGACTATGATTTCTTATCGACTTATGAAATAAAAGTAGTGGCAGGTAGAGATTTTTCCAGAGATTTCAAATCAGAAGATTCAGCAGCCTATATACTGAACGAGACAGCCGTCAAAGCAATTGGCTGGAAAAATAACGCTGATGCCATTGATAAAATATTTGAATACGGAGACCGGAAAGGTAGAATAATAGGGGTTGTCAAAGATTTTCATTTCGAGTCTATGCATCAGACAATAGCGCCTATTGTCATGAGTGTCAGTAAAGAGAAGGATCAATGGCTTTCAATCAAATTAGCCGCCGGCGATTTTCAGAAGACCATTGCCAACATCGAAAAAATAGTTAAAACCTACTCGCCTGACGGACTATTCAGCTATCAGTTCTTAGATGAGCAGTTCAATAAGCAATATCAGGCCGAACAGAAGCAGAGGTCTTTATTCATGATTTTTGCAGGTATTTCTATCTTTATTTCCTGCCTGGGTTTATTTGCTTTGGCTGCCTTTATGGCAGAACAACGCCGTAAAGAAATAGGTGTACGAAAAGTATTAGGTGCAACAGTAGGAAGTATTACTACTTTATTGTCAAAAGATTTTATTAAATTGGTACTCATATCTATTCTGATTGCCTCACCAATCGCCTGGTATGCCATGAATAGCTGGCTGACAGATTTTGCCTATCGTATCGATATCGAGTGGTGGATTTTCCCTATGGCTGGCTTATTGGCTATACTAATTGCGGTAGCGACAGTGAGTTATCAGGCTATTTCAGCAGCATTGGTGAATCCGGTTAAGAGCTTGAAGTCAGAGTAAATCGCCCCCCGCCCCTAAAGGGGGCTGCTTGCGCACAAAGCGAAGACAATGAATCGTGAGTGAAGGGGATAATTAATGTATTTGTAGAGACAAGGCACATTGCCTTGTCTCTACGTTGGCAATAGAAAATCTATTTTTCACTAATAAAAAAGTTCCCCTTTAGGGGCTGGGGCTTATGATTCGCAATTACTTAAAAATCGCCTGGAGGAGCTTATTAAAAAGCAAGCTTTTTACTGCTCTCAATCTATTAGGTCTGGCCTTAGGGCTGACGGTATCGCTCTTGTTGATGCTCTATGTAAAGGATGAATTATCTTTTGATAAATACCATTCAAAAGCTAAGAATATTTATCGCGTTGGCGTAACGGCTACTTTTGATGGTAAAAGCCAGAAGTGGGCCAATGCACCTAATATAGTAGGCCCAACGATGAAGGATGAAATTCCGGAGGTAATAGAGCAAGCCAGAATACTATGGAATGACTTTGGTCAGACAGCCTTTGTCAACTCCGGTGAGAGGAAATTTGCGGAGAAAAAACTATACTGGGTTGATGGGACGATTTTTGAGATTTTCGATATAAAACTCTTGCAGGGAAATCCAAAAGTGGCTTTGAAAGACCCAAACAAGGTTATATTGAGCCAATCGACTGCCCGAAAATATTTTGGCGATGAAAACCCGATAGGAAAAGTATTAAAAGTAGGTAGCAAGTATTCTTTGGAAGTAACAGGTATTTACGAAGACCTTCCACATAATTTTTCTCTCGATGCCGATTTAATGGGCTCATTCAATAGTGTGAAATGGGCAACTGAAAGATTGTATTGGAGTAATTCCAGTTATGAAACCTATTTGTTGATGACACCCAACACGAGTCAGCAAAAAGTTGAAGCACAAATGACAAAGATTCTGGAAAAGAATGTTCCTAATAAAGAAGATCGTTGGTTCTCGCTGTGGTTACAACCGTTGGCAGATGTACACCTGAAATCGGGTGATATTACCAATAGTAATAC
>CBIHRH010000651.1:0-3471 GCA_966212365.1 uncultured Emticicia sp.
ATTTAACGTACAAATGATAGGGTTATTGTGTGGCGGTATTTTTTTTGGTGTTTTAGGTGATAAAAAAGGCCGCCTGTCAGTTTTATTTGGTTCTATCATCCTTTATTCACTAGCTACCATCATTAACGGATTTGTACAGGATATTTATATGTATGGGGTGTTAAGATTTTTAGCGGGGATTGGTCTGGCAGGAGAATTAGGCGCCGGAATTACCATCGTAGCCGAAACCATGCCAAAAGAAAAACGTGGTTATGGAACCATGATTATGGCCTCTGTAGGGGCTTTTGGGGCTGTTGTAGCCGCTTTGGTCGGTGATGCATTCTACTGGCGGACGGCCTATTTTATCGGTGGTGGAATGGGCCTGCTCTTATTATTATTAAGAGTAGGTACGTTTGAATCTAAAATGTATAAACATGCCGAAGAACAGAATATTACCCGCGGAGATTTTTTAAGTCTTTTTACAAACAAAGACCGTTTCAAGCGTTATATAGCATGCATGTTTATCGGATTTCCCATTTTTTTTATTGTAAGCATCCTGATGCAGTTAGCCCCAGAAGTGGCAAAAGCGTTAGGAATTGAAGGAAAAGTGACAGCCGGACAAGCCGTAATGTATGTATACATAGGACTAACCTGTGGTGACCTCATTAGTGGATACGTAAGCCAATTATTAAAGAACCGACGTAAAACTATTTTTATTTTTCAGGCTATCTGCTTATGCATGTGCCTGATTTACCTGAATCTTTGGGGAGCCAGTAACATAGCTATATTTATTATGTGTGTATTAATGGGAGTTGCTTCCGGTTACTGGATTGTATTAATTACGATGTCGGCCGAACAATTTGGTACAAACCTGAGAGCCACCGTTGCCACTACAATTCCGAATTTTGCCCGGGGCGGAGCAGTGCCTATCTTAATAGCCCATCAATACCTTACCAAAGCACTCAACGGCAATTTGATTTTAAGTGCTACTATTATAGGTATTGTTTGTTTCGGAGCAGCATTTATTGCGAATGCTTCGCTTAAAGAAACCTTTTCGAAAGATTTGGATTATGTGGAATAAAATGTGGCGCGAGCTTCCAACTCGCGGTGAGTATATGAGTTTTTGACATGAGTTGTATTATCCCAAAATAATTCCTTGCATTTTAATGCCCACCGCGAACTGGAAGCGACCGTCGCCCGGTTCGCGCCACAATTTTTTATCATCAGCTTTTCAGAACTGCCCAGAATAATAGCAACCATCCAGCAATCATTAAAGTACCACCAATGGGTGCAATCGCGCCGAAAGTTTTGATTCCGGTAAAACAGATAAGGTATAAAGCCCCGCTAAAAATAAGTGTACCTCCTAAAAAGCAATACCCGCTATAAGTAAGATTTTTTGAAGCGATTTCTTTTGCCAATATACCTACCAATACTAAAGCCAAAGCATGATAAAACTGATACTTTACGGCTGTTTCAAATGTTTCCATTCTGCCCGCTGCTGTTAGTCTATCTTTTAATGCATGAGCGCCGAAAGCACCTAATGCCACTCCTATTGCTCCTAAAAGAGCCCCTGCCTGTATGAAAAATTTATTCATTGCTTTATCTATAGTTATATATAAGGGAATAATGGCAAAAATAAGTCAGCATCGCCAATAAAAATAGCTAAAAGGTAATAATATCCGCATTACATGCATAATACACTTATAATCAACTCTTTATATATCATTTTAATTATCTTTATGTAACTATATAGAGAAATTGAATTTAATTGAATAAAATTTAGTTGTATATACATACAATGTATATGTATGAAAAGAGCAGACTTTTTAAAGAAGCTAAGTATTTTACCTTTTACCAAGCAGGCAATGAACTTACAGGACTTAAAAAAGATAACAGACGGTTTTTCTAAATCAGAGAGAATGCCGGCTATTTTCATTGGGCACGGTAGCCCTATGAACGCTTTGGCAGATAATAATTTTACGCATAGCTTGCATACCTTAGGTAAGAGCATTGAACGCCCGAGAGCGATTCTGGTTATTTCGGCTCACTGGCTTACCATGAATAAAACTTATGTATCGGTTAATCCTGCTCCTCAGACTATCTATGACTTTGGTGGTTTTCCGAAAGAATTATATGAAGTGAAGTACGAACCAAAAGGAGCACCCGAAGTGGCAAGAGAGGTAATCAATGAAGTGAAATCTATTGGTATTATAGAAGAACACAAAATGGGCCTCGACCATGGTGCATGGTCTGTTCTTCGCCATATCTATCCCGAAGCCGATATTCCGACTTTCCAGATGAGCATAGATTTCTCAAAGCCACCTCAATTTCATTTTGAATTGGCTAAAGAGTTGCAAAATCTGAGAAACAGAGGCGTATTGATTCTGACTAGTGGTAATATTGTGCATAATCTCCGCCAGATCAATTGGCATGGTGATGCTTCAAAACCTTTTGATTGGGCCTTGGAATTTGATACGCTTATAAAAAACAAATTAGATAATAGACAACTGGCTGATTTGGCAGACTTCAAATCCTTTGGCGCTCTAGGGCAGATAGCTCATCCAAGTTATGACCATTACTTACCTATGCTTTACACAGCAGGTTTGGTCAATAATGATGAAGCTATCAAATATACTTACGAAGGCTTTGATATGGGTAGTATCAGCATGAGGTGTTTTCAGGTAGGGTAAGAACGGTCTATCCAGACCGGGTTCCAAAAATCTTACTCCCAACCCGAATCATAGTGCTGCCTTCTTCGATGGCAATTTCATAATCGCCGCTCATGCCCATTGAAATAGTGGTTAGTTGAGGATATTGGCTAATTAATGAAGAATGAAAAGTTTTCAGTTTTCTGAATTCTTTTCTTACCTGAGATTCATCATCAGTAAAAGTACTCATGCCCATGAGACCTAAGACTCTGATATTAGAAAGGCTTTGAAAAGCACCTGACTGAAGAATTTCCAGACAATCCTCTTCAGTCATACCGCTTTTGGTGTCTTCTTCTGCAATATATATTTGCAACAGGCAATCAATCATCCGGTTGTGTTTGGCTGCCTGTTTATTTATCTCTTGCAATAATTTAAAACTATCAACCGAATGAATGAGACTCACAAAAGGAGCAATGTACTTTACTTTATTTGATTGCAGATGTCCGATAAAATGCCATTCAATATCTTTAGGCATTTTATCCTGTTTTTCTGTTAACTCCTGCACATAGTTTTCTCCAAAACGCTTAAATCCTGCCTCATAAGCCTCCATCAACATTTCAATAGGCTTGGTTTTAGAGACTGCTACAAGGGTAACACCCTTCCCACTAATTTCCTCTTCTATTTCTTTTATATTATCTACAATCGACATAATTAAGATTTCTGTTCCCAGATTTTCACTAAATTGATAATTACTTCTGTTGCTTTTTCCATATCCTGCACCGATACCCATTCTAATTTAGAATGAAAAGCATGTTCTCCTGCAAAAATATTCGGGCAAGGCAAA
>CBIHRH010000652.1:0-3463 GCA_966212365.1 uncultured Emticicia sp.
ACCTGCGAACGCAAAAATTTCAGTTCAGCCGTGAGCCGTTGTGCATTAGCTTCTTTCTCAAGTCGTTCAAATCGAAGACGGTCGCTGATAAGGCGGAACAAAATACTGGCTGCAATAAATGGTATAACAGGGAAGAAGATAATGCGTTTATGAATATCGGTCAGCTCAATATCAGAGCTGATTTGAAGCAGCCATACTTTGGCATGATAAGACAACACCATAATGGCTATGATAACCGGAATATACAACCACCACCAGCGACGATTGAGTAATTTGGGATAGAGATAATAGGCATTGAAATAGAAAAGCCCAATATGGAAAAGCGTGGTAAGGGTAAAGAAATTCTGCGACAGACCCATAAAAGGCTGCTGCCAGAAGAATATGCCCGGAATTGCCAAAAGACATGCCCAGAAAGCTATATGGATAATTTCGGCAGTATTTCGCTGTATAAACCCTTTCATAAACGCAAGTTAGGAAATATAGAGTCGATTTTTGATTAGAGATCGACGAATTTGTTTTTCAACATGGAATTAAAACATTTGTCATTAATAATATTTTTACAATTTTTAGTTAAATTTGAAAAGAGTGAGTAGAAAATTAATTTTAAGTTTAAACCTATTGTAAAAACATGAACCCTGAACTTTACATCTCTCAACAAGCAAAAGAAAGGCAGAGCATTCTGACTGATATTCATAGGATTATTCTCGAGAATGACGAAACTATTGAAGCAGAGATTGAACCTATGATGGGAAAGGAAATGATACTATATAAGGCTAATGGCTCAATGAAATACGGACTTGCCAGTACGAAAAATTATATGTCTTTGCATCTATTACCCATATATATGGCTAAGGAGTTGCACGAAAAATATACGCCTCTTCTTTCGAAAGCCAGTTTTCAGAAAGGATGTATTAACTTTAGTCATGAAACCGAAATGCCGTTGCCTGTAGTGAAAGAATTAATTATAGATTGTTCTAAAATCAATCTTACAAAAATCAGAGAGGATTATTTGAAAGCCAAGAAGAATAAAGCTAAGTGAGGAACAATCAACCGATTTTAAAGAATAATTTAGTATGATTGTTTTTGATACTTCTCCTCTCAAACTTCTTCTTAATCATACACTATTCAAAATAGCTTCTATGGACTATAGAACTTACGAGCCATGTAATGAACTATCTCCTTTTATCAAATGCTACTGGACATTGTTTGCACCAAAGGAAGAAGAACAGGAAAAACAACGAATAGTACCTGATGGCTGTATGGAAATGATTTTCCATTGTGGAGACTTATATAAGCAATATTTAGAAGACGGCAGCTATTTAATTCAACCGAAAAGCTTTGTTTTCGGACAAATCACTCAAGCCTTGGATATTGAACCGACCGGAGAAAGTGCTATTTTCTCGGTTCGCTTTCAACCTGATGGGTTTACTGCTTTTGCTAGTATACCCGTCGGGCAGATGGAAAACCGCGCAGTACCCTTGCATGAATTATTTGGTGAAGAGGGAGTAGCATTGGAAAAAAATGTATTGCGGGCGGCTAATACAGAAGCTAAAATCAGCATTATAGAGCAATTTTTGTTACAAAAATTAATTACGCCAGAGTCCATTAACCAATTGATTAAATCAAGTGTTGAGATGATTTTGCGTTTAGGTGGGCAAGTATCAGTTGATGATTTGTCTGAAAGTCTGCAAATTAATCGAAGGAAATTAGAACGGAAGTTTTCAGCGGTGATAGGTCTAAGCCCTAAGCAGCTGTCTAAAATTATCAGACTACAGGCAACCCTTAAAATTCTGTCAGCACAAAATGCAACGAATCTGACTGCTGTTGCCTACGAGGGGAATTATTACGACCAGGCGCATTTTATCAAAGATTTTAAAGAGTTTACGGGTGTAAGCCCAAAGCAATTTTATGGCGATAATCTCCGCATGTCGGCATTATTTATAGAAAATAATTAGCTTGTCGCGATTTTACAATTATTGCAGGATATCATCTTTCATTTTTGTTTTATAAAACAATCAGTCGTGGTTGTTTTGATAGTTTAGAGTCAAACAATTTAAACGCTAACAGAATGAAGACACTTGTCAGTTTATTTACTATTATCTTATTATTCTCCTTTTCAAGGGAAAATAATCTCGACCAGGTTCGGTTTTTAGAAGGCATCTGGAAAACCGAGAATAAGGAAACCTACGAAGTATGGAAAAAGAATGATGATGGTACTATGGAAGGCTACTCGTATAAAATCAAGTCAGGTGAAAAGGTGGTATCAGAATACCTGAGTATAAAAATGATTGATGGCAATCTTACCTATCAGGCAAGAGTACAAAATCAGAATAATGGACAAACTATTCCTTTTGTTTTAAATAAAGCCATAAAAGACCAATTGTCTTTTGAAAACCTGAGCCATGATTTCCCCAAAAAGATTCAGTATAAACTCCTTGATTCACAGACTGTTTTAGTAAGCGTTTTAGGTGATGGAGATAAGGGATTTAAGTTTAAGGCGATTAAGCAACCTCCAACCCCTAAAGGGGAGTAGAGGCTAGTTAAGCGAAGCTGCTGCTTTAACAAATTTAATGTGAGTTATGATTCAGGTTGAAAGATTGTAATACTCTTATTAAGGCAAAGTCTCCCTATGAAAAATAGCATATGAGAGACTTTACCGTACTTTGGCATTACCCCCCTTTAGGGGCTGGAGGCTACTTCCTTACGGTTATAATAACCCTTTGATATTTCGTGAGAGACGGTGCTCCATTATCATTTGCTTCAAATATCAAATGGATGGTTTGCCCTGCTTCAGCATCTTTTGGAATCTGGATTTCCGTCTGTAATGCTTCTGGTTTTGTTATGGTGATGCCTTTTGCGTAATTACCTACTTGCAATTGCCACCATTTAGTAGTAACGGTATTGCCATCAGGGTCTGCCACAAAGCCATTCAGACGTATTTTCCCTCCCGCCGAAGCCACAAGAGTTAAAGGCCCTTCAATTCTGACATTGGGCGCATGATTGGCACTGGCATATTTTGGTGTAACCGCCCACTTCATTCTGGCAGCAAAATCACGCTGCGCCTGAGGAAAGAAATCCGGGAAAGGGTTTTCTTTTATCCTGTCGTTCATTGCACTGAGGGCATTGGCCATGGCGGTAGCGCTAGTATCAGCCAATCCGAAAGCAAAATTATCTCTTCTCATGGCAGCACCTCCTCCCCAGCCGCCATAGTAGCCGGCCTCATAGGCGCGTAAGCCATTGCCAAGCATATTCATAAAAGTATGATTATCGCCTTCGCCTAACCATGAGCCTTTTGCTTGCGGAGGCATCCATACCACATAGCCCATTTTCTTCAATTCGTCGGTGGTTTTTCCGGCTACGCCAAAATAATCCATAATATCACCTTTTACCATTTGTTTGCCATCACCCCAAACGCGGTATAAACTGCCAAGAGGGCCGCGATCGGTTACATTTTCTTTCATCC
>CBIHRH010000653.1:0-3452 GCA_966212365.1 uncultured Emticicia sp.
CCGATAAAACTTTAGAACACCATAAACAGCCGCCCCCCCCGCGGCAAAAACCCCCGTCGCCCCCCCCGACCCCCCGCCGCGCGGCTCGCCACACTGGGTTATGCCAACTTAATCTTCTTACCAGTCCTTGCCGCTTCATAAATAGCGGTCAGATATTTCATATCTTTTAATCCTTCTTCACCCGAAATATGACTTGGGAACATTTTAGTTTCCAGAAATTCACGGGCAATAGCCTCTAACATATTAGCCTGGTGATGTACCACAGGTAGATTCAATTCCCCTTGGCTTGTACGGCCTTTAATAGGCCCGTAGCTATAAGCAGGACTTAAATGAATAAATCCTTTATCGTAGGTGGCAAATAATTGTTCAATATTGGTTTTATAAGAAGTAAATCCATTGACGGTAACCGCATCAGGGAAATCGAATTGCCATGAGAGCGATTCTTCGACATCTTTGAAGCGTGTAGGGTCAGTAATCGGGCCGAATTGTGCTGTAACGGCTAAAGGCTCTTTACCTGTTATATAGCGGGCACCTTGTACACAATAAATACCTACGTCCATTAATGGACCTCCGCCTGCCATCGCTTTTTTCAAGCGCCATTGAGTAGGGTCTCCTATTCTAAACCCGAAGTTTGATTGAATGAATCTAACATCACCAAAAACTTTTTCCCGGCTCATTCTGATAATTTCTTTGGTAAAGGGCTCAAAGTGCATGCGATAACCTACACCTAACTGTACTCCGGCGTCTTTGCAGGCTTTTATCATTTCCTGGCATTCTTTTACGGTATTAGCCATGGGTTTTTCGCACATCACATGCTTGCCTGCTTTCGCTGCCCGTATCACGTATTCGTGGTGCATAGAGTTAGGTAGCACTACATATACAATATCAATATCTTTATTATCAGCTATCTGGTCGAAGGTCTGGTAGTTATATACATTCTTTTTCGGAATATTATATTTCTTCATCCATTCTTCAGCCTTCGCAGGAGTACCTGTAACGATACCTGCCAGATAGCAATTAGGGGTTTGTTCCAGACCTACGGCTAACTGGTTTTTGGCATAACTCCCTAAACCCACCAAGGCAATTCCTAATTTCTTACCTTCGTATTTAGGTTTAGGTTCGGGAATGCTCACAAGTGATGGCAAAGCAAATGCCGCGGCAGTGGTGCCGAGCCCGACACCTAAATTTTGTAAAAACGAACGACGAGATTGATTTTCGGCCATTAGATTATCGTTTTAAATAGTTTATTTGTCAACATGGTAGGTTACAAAAGCCAGCTGCTTACTATCAGGCGACCAACTTGGTACATTGATAGTGCCTTGTCCGCCGAAGAATACTTCCGTTAAATCTTTGATTTTCTTAGTCTTCAAGTCCATCAGGCGCAGTTTTACGTCTTTGCCAAAGGGGTGAGAGGCTTTCTGGTCTTCTATATAAGTAATAAAGACAATTGATTTACCATCAGGTGATGGGTGCGCAAACCAATTACTGTATTCATCGTTGGTGAGTTGCTCCTGTTCACTGCCATCAGGTTTCATGCGGTAGATGTGCATTTTCCCGGTACGATGCGAATTGAAATAAATGTATTTGCCATCAGGAGAATATTCAGGCCCATCATCGAGGCTTTGAGCATCTGTTAATCTCTTTTCTTCGCCACCATTTACAGGGATGCTATATACATCAAATTCTCCGTTTCTTGATGCGCAATATACTAGGATTTGTCCATCAGGAGAAATCCCATGCCAGTAAGAAGGCGCTTTTTCTGTAATCAATTTTGGCGTACCACCTTCGATAGGCAAAGTGAAAATGCGGGAAGTACCACCTTTATTACCTCGCATAGTACTGTCGTTGTGACTGATAACAATCATTTTGCCATCGAAGCTGATGCCGTGGTCGTTGTTGCATCTATTGGCAAAGGCTGTATTGATGGTGCCTAATTTTTCGCCAGAAGTAGAAATTTTCTCTAATAGGCCTTTGGCATTGATAATGAAGTATTTGCCATCTCTCGACCAGTTAGGTGCTTCAAAATGGCGTTTTTCTTTGAGAATTACTGTTCGTTTGCCTGATTTTATATCAATGGTTTCCAGGGTGCTTTCCACGTTCTGGGGTGCCTGGGCAAACACAGCAATCGGGAAGATAAAGAGTAAGATTTTCATAGAATTGAACATAGCTTGGTTATAGATGAATAGAAACCAAATATATTCAAATTTCAACGAAATTGCTATACTTATAGCACGGAATTCTCTGGTTTCCCTCCCAACTTGTAAGGATAATCAGTCGTATAATGTAACCCACGGCTTTCTTTGCGTTTCATTGCACAACGAATCACTAATTCGGCACATTGTACCAAGTTGCGCAATTCGCAAAGCTTCACTGAAAGCTTGGTTTTTTTGTAGAATTCTTCTGTTTCATCTTTTACCAATTTCAGGCGGCGTAAGGCGCGTTCTAAACGGAAATCAGAGCGGACAATACCTACGTAATCAGACATCATTCGTTGAACTTCGCGCAAGTTGTGTGTAACCAGGATTTCTTCATTCGATTGTTCTGTACCGAATTCATCCCAATCAGGCACATTTTCCTGGAATCTGATTTTATCTACATCTTCCATCGCCTGCTGCGCAATACGGTGGCCGAAAACAGCTGCTTCTAATAGTGAGTTGGAAGCCAGACGATTGGCTCCGTGCAAACCGGTAGATGAACACTCTCCACACGCAAATAAGCGATGAATTGTTGAATGTCCATACTCATCCACCAAAATGCCTCCACATAAATAATGTGCAGCTGGTACTACCGGAATCATATCTTTAGTAATATCAAGGCCTATGCTTAAACACTTTTCATGAATAGTCGGGAAGTGTTGGAGAATTAACTCCTTCGGTTTAAACGAAATATCCAGATATACATGGTCTTCACCCGATTTCTTCATTTCAGCATCTATCGAACGAGCCACGATATCACGGGGAGCAAGCGAACCACGAGGGTCGTAGCTTTGCATAAACTCTTCACCTTTTTTGTTTTTCAATACCCCTCCTTCTCCTCGTACAGCCTCAGTAATCAGGAAACTTGGATATTCACCCGGATTATATAAGGACGTTGGATGAAACTGAATCATTTCCATATCTCTCACCCTGCCTTTTGCCCGATATACCATAGCAATACCATCTCCGGTAGCAATTACAGGATTGGTTGTGGCTGAATAGATATTTCCTGCTCCACCGGTAGCCATCAAAGTAACCTTTGATAAAATAGTTTCTACTTGATGGGTATGTACATTCAACGCATATACCCCAAAACAGGTAATGTCATTTGTCTCACGCGTGACCTCAATACCTAAATGGTGTTGGGTTATGATTTCAACCGCGTAATAATGTGTCAGAATCTCAATACTCGGATTTTTACTTACCTGTTCAAGTAAAGCCCGCTCAATCTCTTTGCCTGTAATATCTTTATAATGA
>CBIHRH010000654.1:0-3444 GCA_966212365.1 uncultured Emticicia sp.
AAGCATTTTTTGATGAGTCAAGGCTATAGTCTTGACTCATCTTTCACTTAAAAAGCACCAACTGCTATGGAAATCTACGACGACATCAGAGAAAAAACAGGAGATATATTTGATGATCTGACCCATCATCTGGAGGCTCGCTGGAATTTAGGAGTGCTCAATGCAGCCGAAAAAACTGCGGGAGCTGTCTCATCTGCTGCTTCTGCCATCATTATAGGAGCTATCACCATATTTGTACTTTTCTTTTTGAGTTTAGGTGTTGCCTGGATTATTGGCCAAAGCCTTAATAATCTGGCGTATGGTTTATTTATTGTAGCTGGCTTTTATGCCCTTGTAGGATTAGTAGTATATGCACTCAGGGATACTTTTATCAAGATTCCGGTTATTAACGTTTTAATTCATAAATTCTACTATGAAGAAGACTAATATCAAAAATATTGATGACCTCAAAGCCGAAAGAGCAAGACTCAAAAATGAAATTGAGTTGACCAGAACCAAGATGAGGGGTAGTATTGATACTATTAAAGAAGAGTTAAGCCCGGCTCGTCATGTAGTGAATTTCTTAGGTGATTTCCTGACTAACCGTAATAGAGGTCTGCTGAATGTAGGTGTAGGGCTTGGTGTTGATACCATAGTCAGAAATGGTCTATTAAGACGTGCCCCATGGCCATTGAGAGTGTTAGTGCCTTTCTTTCTCAAGAATTTTTCAGGTACTGTGATTCATAATAATAAAGATAACATTATGCAGAAGGGGATAGAATGGGTGAGAGACATAACCGAAAAGAAGCCCGAACCCATTCTGACCGAATTAAAAGAGGTAAGAATAGAAGAGAAACCATCGTTGGTTGAAAAAGCCCTACTCTGGGTAAAGGATAAAACCGAAGAAAAACCCAAAGAAGTAGAATTGAAAGAAGATCCGCAAGCCCCGCAAGCAGATAAACCATCTTTTGTTGAAAGAGCGCTAATGTGGGTAAAAGAGAAAACTGAAGAAGAGCCTAAGGCTGTTCAAGTAATCCATGTGAATTAATGCTTCTATTAAAGTTTTGTCGGGATTGACGCTATATTAAACCAGAACTTATTTAATTCGCCAATAACCCTCATCAATCCTTCAAAAGTTGATGGTTTTGTTATGAAACAATTCGCTCCCAGAAAATAACAGTTTCGTATATCTTCGGGCGAATTAGAGGTAGTTAGTATCAAGATAGGAATACTTCTGAATTTTGGATTTTCTTTGATTTCTTTCAGTGCTTCTCTACCGTCTTTTTTAGGCATATTCAAATCTAAGAGAATGATACTCGGCAATTTTTTTGCTTTACCCAGAAAATCCATCAACTCTTGCCCGTTATCAACAAAAGACAAAGGGGCATCTATTCCGCTTTCTTCAAAAGCCGATTTCAAAAGAAATTTATCATCTTCATCGTCGTCAGCGATGAGGATTGAAAATACACTCATTCTAAAGATTTATTATTTTGTAGGGAAATATAATATAAATCTGGCACCTTCGCCCAATTGACTTTCCGCAAATATAAAACCATTGTGATTGGTCATAATCCGGCGGCAAATAGCCAACCCTACTCCGGTACCTTCATAATGGCCTCGCCCATGAAGCCGCTGGAAAATAACAAATATTTTTTCAGCGTATTCTTCTTCAAAGCCAATACCATTATCACTAACGATTATCTTATGATAATCAAGTTCTCTTCTTATTTTCTCAATTCCCTTTATCTCTATGCCTTTTACCAAGCTATAATTAATATCTATTACAGGCTTTCTGTTTTCAACTGTAAACTTCAGGGCATTGCTTACAAGGTTCAGGAATAATTGATTTAACTGAAAAGAAACGCCCCAAATATACGGCAATTTTTCTACATTTATCTGCGCTTTTTTCTCTTCAATTTTTACTGATAAGTCATTAATTATTCTCTCAACCGTTTCTTGTAAATTTACCTCCTGAAAACTGATTTCTTTCCGGTTGACTAATCTTGAAAAATCAAGCAGGTCATTAATCAGGGTCTGCATGCGCTCGGCAGAGTTGGTGATCTTTTCCAATGTTTCTTTCCCATCATCATTCAATGATTCAGCATGTTTTCTTATCATCCGGTCGCTGAATGCTCTGATTTTACGGAGAGGTTCCTGCAAATCATGTGAAGATACATAGGCAAATTGTTCTAAATCGGCATTTGAGCGATTGAGTTCATCGATTTTATTTTCTAATTCATGCTGAAACTTGAGCCTTTTTTGGAGTTCGAGGAATATTAATAGAAAACTGACGAATAACAAGACAAAAGAGAAAATTGAGAGCATTAATAGCGTAGAAGTAGTTTGTTTATCAGTTTTGTCTTTCAGCGCTTTTCTTTCAGTCAGCAACTCTCTTTCATATGCCTGAAATCTATTGACAATGACTCTGATTTTATCCATCTCTTTTTTACCTAAGAGAAAAGCATCTTTATCAAACATCTGATTGCCGGTAGATAGCTTAATATTAATTTTTAATAAACGAAGTTTTTGGAGAATGGCACTTCTTAAAGTATCTAATCTTTTTATTTGAAGTTGATTGTCTCGTATTTCGTAACGTAGTGTTCTGTATATGTTATTAATCTTGCTTTCGGCTCTATAATAAGGTTCTAGGAAAACCTTTTCTTTGGTTAAAAGGTATCCTCTTTGTCCGGTTTCAAAATCCTTTAGAATAGATATAAGCTCTTCGCTTTTTCGCATTACCTCATGTGTACGTTCTACTGAGGTGGCATAACTGGTAGAGTCTTTGATTTTCTGATAGGAGGTCCAGCTTAAGATAGCTAATAGCACAACACAGACAGCGAATGACGAAAAAATAAAGCGCAGACTTTTTTTCATAGATAGTGCTATAACTATTAGTAATAAGTGGTTAAGCTAAAATATGTGGAATATTATCCACATATTGTGGATTTTTTTGCATTCTTTGCGGACGCAAAATCTTTAAGGGTAATAGTTGTGAAAAAATATTGCTTTTGTAAAGTGCTGATAATCAAATTTTTAAAATAACTTTTTTTGTTTTTTCCTGACATCCCAAGATGTGGGCTGTAAATTGATATATATAGGCTATCATAAAACATTATGCCATGCTAAATCTCAGCCAGACCCAGAAACAGACTTTAAGAATTTCTCCGTCTCAGATACAGTTGCTGAATTTTTTGCAACTCTCAACTTTGGAGCTCGAAGAGCATATTAAAACGGAATTAGAGGAGAACCCTATGTTAGAAGAAGTAACTGTAAGTGATGATAGCACAGAGACTGACGATTTTGACAAAGATGAAAAAGACCTGCTTCAGGGTAATAATTCTGATTACCTTGATTGGGACGAGTATGATGATGATACCCCCAACTACAAAACCCAACTGAATAATTATAGCAGTGACGACGATTTTTATTCGGCTCCTATTATACAACAAATCTCATGGCGCGATG
>CBIHRH010000655.1:0-3426 GCA_966212365.1 uncultured Emticicia sp.
ATTCCGGTAGTTGAAAAAGATGAAAGACTAATCTTTGAACCATGATTCAACTATTTTTACTAAAGGGGATATTTATTGGCCTCACAAAATAATATTTTTTTAAAATGCTAATTTGGTCATAGAGACAAGGCGGTATGTCGTTAGACATAGAGTTGAGACACGGTGCCTTGTCTCTACTTTTGCGCTCCTTCGATAATAAATATACTGTGAGAAATTATAAAGGGCTTATTACTAATACTTAACCTTTCCTTCGTTATAGAATACTGCCAGTCCATCTTTACCACCCACAATTATATCAGGCGTACCAGATTTATCTATATCGGCTATAGAGAAGTAATTGCCAGTTCCTTTGCCAATACCTAAGGGACCAAACGCAATTACCTGTTTCGTAAACGATTCTCCATTCCATTGATAGTAATAAAGCCCAATATCATCTTTTCCGCCAGGGTCTTTGCTATCGTGGGCGCGGTATCTTTTTCCGGTAATCAATTCCGGTTGCTGGTCTCCATCCAAATCTACCCATTTCAGTTCATGAAACTGAGAATTAAAGGGGTCAATCGGGTGTTTTTTCCATGCGCCATTGGCTTGTTGTTCATACCAGTCAAGACCGTAGCCATGTCCCTGACCCACGATTAAATCACTCTTTCCATCTTTATTTACATCTGCCACAATCACAGGCAGGCTCATATCGCCCAGTTTAAATTCTTCGTGCAAAACCCACTTACCGTTTCTTCTGTCAACAGGAGCTTCTAACCAACCATTTGAGATAACAAAATCGCCGCGACCATCACCATTGACATCACCGAAACCAAGACCGTGACCATGTTTTTCAAAAACCTGAGTTTTATCAAACTCACCAGTTTTTTTGCCAGCGGCATCTTTCTTAGCCTTGTAAAACACTAATGCATAACCCAGATTATTAGGCACTATTTCGTCTTCTCCATCGCCATCTACATCAAATAGCCGTATGCCCTCTACATTTCTTAAACCTTCACCTACAATATATTCTTTCCAGGCATTCGTATTTCCCGGATTCTCGTACCAACGCACATTATTTCCCCACCAGCCGCCGGAGATAAAATCCATTTTCCCATCCCCATTTACGTCCATCGGGAGGGTCGAAAAATCGTCCCAGTATTCGCCATGACGCTTGGCTTCTGCAATAAAAAAACGGTCAAGAAAAGTGGGACCTTTATACCAGAAAGAACCGGAAATAATGTCCAGATTTCCGTCATTGTCTACATCAAATACTCCGGCAGTCTCGAAAGACTCAGAGGATATCTGATGACGACGGAATTTTAAAGGCCCTTGTTGTGCATAAGCCCATTGCACGAAGCATAAAAGAAAAATGACTTTTTTCATAGATAGGTTTGAATAGAGATTTGTGTTGAGGATTAAAGATAGCTAATCGCAGCTGGTTATACAAACAGCAACATAACCTAACCAATATTGGTCAGGTTATAGATTGGGTTGAATATATGGTTTTGTTTTAGTCTCTCCTTTATGTACTCTTATGCTCGGCTACCTTAATGCTTCTTATTAATTAAATCGCGTAAACCTTTGACGATTTTTGTCCAACCCTTCTGCGACTTTTTATACCTTTCTTCGGCTCCTGGACCCTCTCCTACATCATCGGTAATGATTAAAGTAGTTTTGTCGTTCTCGTAACTAAGAGTATCTGTTACTACCGAAAAGCTCGACGAACCATCTTTTGTATTCGTATTATTTAAACTGTATTTCAGCAATTTTTCAGGGATGATTTCTAATATTATGCCCTTCATTTCTATTTTCTTTATCAGAAATATCCGGCCAACAAAGGTGATGGTGCTACCAACCTCCCAATCAGAAAAGTATTTTCTGGTTTTTTCGGGGTTGGTCAAAGCATCCCAGACTTCGGCGGGCGTTGCCTTTAATATGGCTTTTCTTCGTACAATCAATTCTTTCATCATTCTCTGTCATTTAGGTGTGAATTGGATTCTATTGATTCAGTCTAAAATAACGTGCCTGGGTATGGGGGAATAGAATACAAAACTATCCAACAAAAAAATAGAATAGTGGTTAAATAAGTAAGACTTGTTTTTTATTAAAATTTGTTTATATTTATATCTATTGTGACTATGATTTAATAAAACATGAAACAAATTAATTGGATTTTACAGGCTAACTTAATCAAACAAGATGTTATTGAAAGTATCAAAGCTGCTTTAGCAATAGATCACATTAGTTTTGAAGAAGTAAAAATCATTCCGTTTTCCGATGAGTTTCCTCAAATAGAAAAGACTGATTATTTTAATATCTTTTATGGTTCAACTACACTTATTTTAAATGCACACAAGGATACAAGATATAAATCGGGCGTTTTTCTTGACGTAGATAAATTCAATTTCAAAAACTATTTACAACAATGGGGAGATAAAATGCTGAATTTTGATAGTCTTGTAACGACTTTTAGAGATTTTGTCACTAAAGATTATGACGATAACTCAGCCTGGTTTCTCCGTCCGGTAGAAGATGACAAGTCTTTTTCCGGTACTGTCATGGTATTTAGAGAAATCAAGGAAATGGCTGAGAGACTTATTAATTCAAACAATCCCTACTTGACACACAATACTTTAATCTCAGTCAGTTCTCCAAAAAAAATCGAAAAAGAATGGCGGCATTTTATTGTAAATAAGAAAGTCATTTCTTCAAGCAGGTATATATTAAATGGAGAATTAAATGTCTCTGCGACAGATATACCTACTCAACTTTTAGAGTTTGTAAATCAATGTTGTTCAGAATATGCTCCTCATGATATTTTTGTATTAGATACAGCTCTTTATAATGAAAATTACTACGTTATAGAATGCAATTGTTTTAACGGAACTGGATTTTACAATAATGATGTTATAACCATTATCAAGGCAATTAATAAACATTTGAAAACCATAGCGAAAACTTAAAATAAAACTTGAATAGGGCACTGGACTATATTACATTTATTTGACGATAAGATATTTAAAGAAAAAGTTGTTCCGCAACTTAAAGGCTAAACTGGTAATTTGCGAGAGATTTATTTAGATTTTATGAGATCACATATTAAAGGAAGCACCGAAAGATTTTCTAAGGAGAGAATTAATTCCATTTAGGAAAATGTCATTAAAAAAGTTTATAGTGAATCAAATAAATTTGATGATGAATTTCAATACTATAGCGAGTTCAATCCAATGCAAGATAGTAATGTGCTAAATAACTATTTAAATAAAAATGATTGGTTCTATTAGTTTTGCTTAATAAAGTCTTTACTATGGAAGATTCGCATTTAGATATTGAGTTTATCAAAGCCCACTATGCCAAAGCAAGAAACCGATTTAAGCCGAGAAATATAAAAATGGTCTTTATCGGTGAAGGGCCACCTGATAATCTTGATAGATATTTCTATTTTGC
>CBIHRH010000656.1:0-3418 GCA_966212365.1 uncultured Emticicia sp.
AGAGATAAATACTTTTGAATTAATTTACTGATAAATAAAAAATATGGGAAAAATTATTGGAATCGACTTAGGAACAACAAACTCATGCGTTGCTGTAATGGAAGGTAACGAACCAGTTGTTATTGCTAACAGCGAAGGTGCCCGCACAACTCCTTCAATCGTAGCGTTTTTAGAGAATGGTGAGAAAAAAGTAGGTGCTCCTGCTAAGCGTCAGGCAATCACTAACCCTAAAAACACTATACAATCTATCAAACGCTTCATGGGAAAACGTTTCAATGAAGTAAGTGCTGAAATCAAAACTATCTCTTATGATGTAGAGCAAGCCCAGAATAATACGCCTAGTGTGCGCATCTGAGATCGCCAATATACTCCACAAGAAATCTCAGCTTTTATTCTTCAAAAAATGAAACAAACTGCTGAAGATTACTTAGGAACAACTGTTAGTGAGGCTGTTATTACAGTTCCTGCCTACTTTAATGACGCTGAACGTCAGGCTACTAAAGAAGCAGGTTTGATTGCAGGTTTAGACGTAAAACGTATTATTAACGAGCCAACTGCCGCTGCTCTAGCTTATGGACTTGACAAACAAGGCAAAGACATGACTGTAGCCGTATTTGACTTAGGTGGTGGTACATTTGATATTTCAATTCTTGAGTTAGGTGATGGTGTATTCGAAGTAAAAGCTACTGATGGTGATACACATTTGGGTGGTGACGACTTCGACCAGGTGATTATAGAATGGCTGGCAGATGAATTCAAGAAAGATGAAGGTATTGATCTTCGTCAGGATGCCATGGCATTGCAACGTTTGAAAGAAGCTGCTGAAAGAGCTAAAATCGAATTGTCGAGCTCTGCACAGACTGAAATCAACCTGCCTTACATCTTCCCGGTTAATGGTATTCCAAAACACTTGGTAAGAAGTCTTAGCCGTGCGAAATTTGAACAATTAGCCGATAAGCTTATCCAGAGAGCAATGGAGCCTTGCCGTAGAGCCATGAAAAACTCTGGCTTGAGCAATAGTGATATTGATGAAGTAATTTTGGTAGGTGGTTCAACACGTATCCCTCGTGTTCAGGAAGAAGTTGAGAAATTCTTTGGTAAAAAACCATCTAAAAACGTAAACCCTGATGAAGCAGTAGCAGTTGGTGCTGCGATTCAAGGGGGTGTATTGACAGGTGAGGTAAAAGATATTCTTTTGTTAGACGTTATTCCGCTTTCATTAGGTATTGAAACGATGGGTAGTGTATTTACCAAAATGATTGAGTCAAATACAACTATTCCAACTAAAAAGGTTGAGACATTCTCAACAGCAGCTGATAATCAACCTTCGGTTGAGTTGCACATCTTACAAGGTGAGCGCCCAATGGCATCTCAGAACCGTACGCTTGGTAGATTTCACTTAGATAGTATCCCACCAGCGCCACGCGGAGTACCTCAGATTGAAGTAACATTCGATGTTGATGCCAATGGTATTCTGCACGTAACTGCCAAAGATAAGGGTACAGGTAAAGAACAAAAAATCCGTATCGAAGCTTCTTCTGGGTTGTCAGATGCTGAAATCCAAAAAATGCGTGATGAGGCAAAAGCTAACGAAGAAGCAGATAAAGCAGAAAGAGAAAAAGTTGAAAAAGTAAATGCCGCCGATACCATGATTTTCACAACTGAAAAGCAGTTGAAAGAATTTGGTGACAAATTATCAGAAGGTAATAAATCGGCTATCGAAGGTGCTTTGGCGGAATTAAGAGCTGCGCACGGTACAAGAGATGTAGCAGCGATTGATGCTTCAATGGAAAAAATAAATAATGCCTGGCAGGCGGCTTCTCAGGAAATCTATGCTGCAGGCGCTACTCCAACAGGTGAACCAACAAATACTGGCACGACTAGTGGCGGTAAAGATGAAGAAGTAACTGACGTAAATTACGAAGAAGTAAAATAAGCCAGTTTTTTTAAAGCATAAAAAAACTCCCTTATCACTAAGGGAGTTTTTTTATGCTTTATCTGGGTGTTAATCTGCCTTTGTAAAATGCTCTGTGCGACCAATAATAGATAGCCCGATAAAACCCCTCACATCCAGCGTTGTAGGACTTGTAAGTGTCATCTTGCACGAATATGTTTTACCATTTTTAGGGTCATATACCTCTCCATCTTCCCATGAATCCTTATCTGTCTGCTTAAAATTTTTAAGATTTACTAATCCTATCAAAGGTCTTGATCTCAGTTTTTCATCAGGGTTTTGTTTGTCAGTGCGTGGCTTACCGGCTTCATTAGGCTCTTTTAGCCATACAATTTTCCCGAAATATTTATCTCCTTGTTTAAAAAACTGAATTTTACCACTTTTTTCCTGATTATACCAGGTTCCCTGAGTAATATCCTGAGCGAAAGAAAGTGTTGAAAGTAAAAGTGAAACGACAAATAAAGATAGTTTTTTCATGTTTTGATGCGAGAATCCCTCAGTTTTAAGTTAGTAATGATTGTTTGATTTTTATTGTAATGAAATAGATGATCAGGGTGACCAATATACCAACAATAGCCCCGACTGTTAAATCGGTCGGATAATGTACTCCTACATATATACGACTGTAGGAGACTAAAATTGCCCATAAAAAAAGAAAATATTTCCACCTGGTTTCTTTTCCAGCTATCAAAGTAAACGCCATTGCCAGGGCGAAACTATTGGCTGCATGGCTTGATGCAAAACCATATTGTCCGCCACAGCCACCTACCACATGTACTAGGTGCTGGATGGTCGGATCATGGCAAGGTCTGAAACGCATAAAGTAGGGTTTCATTAGCCCAGAGGTAATGCGGTCAGATAGACCTACAGAAGCCACAATAAAAAATAGTTTATACCAGGCATTTCTCCTGATAACTACCAGAGTATAATAAATCAGATAAATGTACAGAGGTATCCACGTGAAGCGATGGGTAGCCCAATACATGATTGTATCCCAGAATGGAGAATGAAAGCTATTCAGCCATAGAAACCATTCATATTCGGCATATCTGATAGTCTCAATCATATCAATTAAATCCCAAAGCATTTCTGACATCCTGAATCGTTTTCCGGGCAATTTCTCCTGCTTTTTCTTCTCCTTCTTTTAGTTTTTTCTCAAGCGCCTCATTATTTTCAATATAATAATTGTAAAGCTCTCTTTCTTTCTCAAATCTTTTCAGAATTAGCTCGTAAAGTGCTTGCTTGGCATGACCATAACCGAAACCACCATTCAGATAATTCTGGCGTAAGGTTTCTGTTTCAGCCTCATCAGCTATTAAGGAATAGAGTTTAAAGGTAACATCAGTATCAGGATTCTTAGGTTCTTCTAATGGAGTGCTATCTGATATAATAGATTTTATAGTCTTTAATAATTGTTTTTCCGTCAAAAAAAAAATCGTCAAAAGAAATCGTTAAAAGGATTCA
>CBIHRH010000657.1:0-3402 GCA_966212365.1 uncultured Emticicia sp.
TGTAAATTTCCGGCTTTGGATTGTGTTTTCAAAGGGTTTGGGGAGGTTTCTGGTGGAATCAGACTATTGAGGGAGGAATTGAGTGATAGCCATTTTGTGCAGATGCTGTGGCAAAATCAGATTAATTTTAAAGGAAACACCTAGTCAAGGTTTATTTCTGAATCTTAGTCAGTTTCGACACATTATACTTTTTCCTGGTTTAATAGTTTATATTATTCTTTATTTCTTTGTTTATATATACTATCAATGCCTCGTATAGTGCTTTATCAATGCTTCGTTAAGTGCTTTTACATTGCTTTGATATATGCTTTGGTAGGTGCTTTGTCATATTTTGATGGAGCAATTGTTGTCAATGAAAGATTGTATTGTAACTTTTTTCACTGACATGCATCTAATCACTTATATTACTTTTCAAATTAATACACGAAATTTATTTACATATTACCTTGCATTACAAAGTACCTTTTTATATATTTGTACTGTCATAGATTAAAATCACTATACCGTATCGCTAATAAGGGTTTCTTCACTTCATGACTTTAAAGGGTCATTAGTGAAAAATTTTAAGGGCATTTTGCCCTGATGGAAAACTATTGCCTTATAAATACAAAAAACGAATAAAAACTCATGAAAAAGCTCTTACTTATTGGCATGCTTGCTTTGGCGGGCTTGCTACTCTCTGCTAATACTCGCGCGCAAACCGGCGCAAAAGGCCAGCAAATTATTGGGGTTCTTGTCGATTCAGTATCACAGAAAAATCCTGATTTTATTACCATTGCGCTAATGAAAGACAAAAATGTATCCGTAAAAGTAGATTATTCTAAAGCGGATGGCTCATTCAAATTTGTCGGACTCAAGCCTTATAAATATTATCTCGTAATATCAGGAGTTGGATATAAGGGAAAAACATTGACAGCCGATTTATCTGATTCAACCAGAACTATGCTTGATTTAGGTAAAATATTTATTACTGAAGAAGCACTCGGTTTGAAAGAAGTAAAAGTGAGTGCCACTAAACAAATAGTAAAACAGGAAGTTGACCGCATTTCTTACGACACACAGGCTGACCCCGAAAGTAAGGTATTCAGCGTACTGGATATGATGCGAAAAGTACCTTATCTTTCACTCGACGCCGAAGACAATATACAACTAAAGGGAAACACTGACTTCAGGATATTGATTAATGGTAAGCCATCAAGTATGGTCGAAAGAAGTTATAAAGATATACTCCGGAGTATGCCTGCTTCATCTATCCAACGGATTGAAGTGATCACCACTCCACCATCCAAATACGATGCAGAAGGCCTTTCAGGTATTATCAATATCATTACCAATAAGAATGTAACCAATGGTTATAACGGCAGTTTAAATTTGAGCGAACGTTTTCCTGTGGGTGGCCCTGGCATTGGAGGGTCGCTTTCTGCCAAAATGGGTAAATGGGGACTCTCGGCTTTTGGTGGCGGCAATTTGTATAAAAATCCTCAAACCGCTACTATCGTAACCCGAAATACTTTTGGTGAATACTCAACCATGCTCGACCAGCGTGGGTTCAACAAGTCAGAAAGTACGAGTGGATATTTAGGATTGGAGCTAAGTTATGAGTTGGATAGTCTGAACCTGATTTCCGGACAATTTAACCTCAACGGCAACTGGAATGATGCTGTAAGCAGCCAAAGTTCAGACCTGAAAAAAAGTAGTGAAGTCTTACAACGCTATTATCTCAATAATGTAGGCAAAGGCGCAGGTACCGGCTTTGATGCGGCGCTGAACTATCAGTTGGGTTTCAAGGCAGATAAAAACCGCTTGCTTACATTTTCTTATAGATACTATGGTTTTGATAACGGACAAGATAATGTGATTGGCATTTCAGAGCGTATCAACTATGATTTGCCTAATTATCGACAACTAAATGACCAGCTATTTTCAGAACATACAATACAGGTCGATTATGTACATCCAATCAAAAAGCTGACTGTAGAAGCCGGGATGAAGGGCATTTTAAGAGATAATAAAAGTAATTTTGAATACCGCACCTATAATTCTGATACAGATAATTATCAGATTCTAGACGAGCTTAGCAATAAATTTTCTAACACGCAGAATATTTACGGAATCTATAATACCTATCAATATAATTTCAAGAAATGGGGTGTCAAGGCTGGTGTAAGAGTGGAACAAACTGTGCTGGATGCTGACTTCGCTACTACCAGTACAAAAGTAAGTCAGAATTATTTTAATATAATCCCAACCATTTCAATCAACCGGAAATTTAAAAAATCTGGTCTGAACTTCGGTTATACGCAAAGAATCAGAAGACCTAATATTTATCAGCTCAATCCTTTTATTGACCGTTCAAATCCAAGTTTCGAACGCACAGGTAACCCGGATTTGAAACCCTCTATTATGAATGATATTAATATAGGATACAACTGGTCGGGTAAAAGTTCTTTCAGCCTCGGTGTAGGACATACATTCATTAAAGATATGTTTTTCCCGGTAATTGTTTATGACCCGGCTACCAAGATTACACGCTCTTCATTTGGCAATGTGGGTAAAGCTAAATTATTACCCATGGTTATTATCAATTTCAACTATCCTATTACAAAAAAATGGAACCTGAGCATCAACTCCAGAACGGCCTATGCCATGACAGAGGGTATTATTAACGGTAAACTCATCAAAAATAAAGGGCTCATGTATGGGGCAAATCTTTCATCAGGCTATAGATTAGAGAAAAACTGGCGCTTAAACCTCAATATCAATTATAATGGCCCCCAAATTAATATTCAGGAAAAAACCAATCACTTTTTTGGCTACTCGGCCAGTGTCAATAAAGATGTAGTAAAAGATAAGTTGTCGTTTTCAGCATCTTTCAACAATCCTTTTAATAAATTCAGAAGAAATATAAGAAATTCTTTTGGCCCGGATTTCCTGCAATACAATGAGCAGAGAAATTATTTCAGATCATTCAATATCAGCCTGAATTATAAATTTGGTAAACTCAAAGAATCAATCAAAAAGAACAAACGCGGTATCAAAAATGATGATACACAGGGAGCAGAGAATTAATTAGCTGTTGAACTTATTACGAGGCGAATCAGAAGATTATAAACTGGTTCGCCTCTTTTGTTTGTAAATTTCAGAACTAGAGGATGAAGAAAGCCGGTTGGATGCGATGGGCAGGCCTTCCACCACCGCGGCCTTCGACTCCGCTCGGGCACCGCGCAAGGCGCATGAAATCAAAGGGGTCTCAAATCGAATCTCGGAACATATAGTGACCAATCCGCTCAGGCATTGATTCGAGAAGCTGATGAGTTTTTTAAAAAAGCCATCTATTTGTACCGCCTAGCCCGGTGCCTGGTACTGTCTTAAGAAACAAATTTTAGTATATAATTTTTTTAA
>CBIHRH010000658.1:0-3401 GCA_966212365.1 uncultured Emticicia sp.
TTTACTTTTTGCCTGGTATATCTATAACCTGCATTAAGACCTAGAGCTATGCTCCTGGTAAAGAAGTAATTTCCTCCCGCCGTCACATCACCTACAAATCCCTGAAATGTGCTTCTGGTTTCACCTACATATTTTACACGCCCTTTAACCAGACCGCCACTGAGTCCTACAAATGGCTGGAAACGTTGTTGTCCGAAGTGGTATATAAGATAAGGTGTTAATGCAACGTCGTGAGATATATAGACATAGGTTACTTCTCTATATCTAGTATATTCATATAATACACCCAGGCCTGCTTCAAAATTATCTGAGAGCAAATAGCCAACTCTTGGATTAAGGCTTATGGTAGTACGACGTTCAACGTTACTAGGTTTTTCATTATTATAAGTAATTGCCCCTGTCCCAAAAGAGAAAGAGCCTTTTTGGGTTTGTGCATAGGAAGTAATAGAAATAAAGAGCAATAAGAGTATTTTTTTCATTGGTGGTGGTGCTTTACTAATGGATATTTTATTAACCGTGAATCCTGATTTGGAAGGGAAAATCAGCCAATACTAATCTGTGTTTTTTGCTTTTTTAGCTGGCAAATACATGTTGAAATTGACGCCTACATACAAATTATCATCAGGCGAATAATCTGTCTTTGAGCTTATCCTTTCCCAACCTATTGTTAAACCTAAAGCCAGATTTTTGTCGATAAAGTATTTGGCGCCTCCTGAAAAATCCCATATACTTTCCTTATAATTACCTGAACGGGGAGGTGTATCTGTTACGAAATACCCGTTGAAACGAATACCCCCTCTTACACCTATAAATGGTCTGAAGCGATTCTTGCCAAAATAGTATAAGACGTAGGGCATAGGGGTCAGCTCATGGTTTTTATAAAAACGTTTATTGTTTGACCCATCCGTATGTGTCTCTTTTGAGTAAGTAAAGTTTAAACTAAGCCCTGTCTCAAGATTATTGACAAAAAAATAACCAACACCGGGATTGACCTTTATTGTTGAAAAAATAATGGGGCTGGTGCCGAATCTATCATCGTCTGTTTGTTCACGGCTATAGTTGACAGCGCCTGTTCCGAAAGAGAAAGATCCTTTTTCAGTTTGGGCATATCCTGTAAATGAAATAAGAATAAGAATAAGCAGTTTTTTTACTGAATCCATGTGTTTAGGTTAATGATTCGTTTGAATCGGTTTATCATATTTAGGCGGATACTCTTGTCAGGCTAAATAAATATCTCACTCAAAAATCTAAGGTTTTTTCAACCTCCATTGTGTTGGTATATACCTATTATTTCCCAGACTCACCAGTTTCTGAAAGCCTGGAGATACGGGATAGCCCTGTATTTGAATGAATAATAATCTTGAAGAAGCCACAGCCAACAAAATTATTTATAAGCCAACAGGCGTAAAGATAGTAGACGCTCCAATATTCAGAATTTGGCTTTTAATTTCCAAGTAAAATCTCTGAAATTTCATATCCATGGCACGGTTACCTGTCAGGGGTAAACAATTTTCTGACTATATTGCGCGGCTTTAAAACTAACCTATGCGCGACAGACGTTTCTTCCTGATTATTATTCTGGGTCTACTTTCGGCTATCGGGGCTTTTTCTATTGATACTTATATCGCAGGTTTCCCGGCCATCGCCGCCGATTTCCATGTACCCATCGATACCGTTTCGTATTCCATCTCCAGTTTCTTTCTGGGCATCTGTATCGGACAAATGATTTGCGGCCCCTTGCTCGACCGCTTCGGCCGACGCATCCCCCTGCTCATAGGCCTGTTTCTTTATACCATTGCCTCCATTGGCTGTGCCATATCTACCTCTATCGAAATGCTCATCATCGTGCGCTTCTTTCAGGCTTTGGGTGGTTGTGTGGGTATTGTAGCCCCCAGAGCCATCGTGCGTGATATTTTCCCTCTCAAAGAAATAGCTAAGATATTCTCCCTGCTAGTACTAGTCTTAGGGGTTTCTCCCATCATTGCGCCTACTATCGGTAGTTACCTGATTATTGCTTTTGGCTGGCATTCGGTTTTCTGGTTACAGGTCATTATCGGACTTGCGTTGCTTATTACCGTTTATTTCTTCCTGCCCGAAAGTCGACCTGCTGATGCTTCTCTATCCTTGCATCCTAAGGTGGTGACTGCCAATTTTTTCAGGATATTCACCAACGGACAGTTTATCACCTATGCCCTTTGCGGGGCTGTAGTATCATCCGGCGTATATGCTTATCTGGCAGGTTCATCGGCCGTTTTTATGAAAATATATGGCGTAAGCGAACAGCAATATGGCTATATTTTCGGTATGACAGCCGCCGGACTTATCGGAAGCAGTCAGTTGAATACACTGGCGCTTCGCAAGAAAAGCAGCATAAAAATCATTCAGACTGTTCTACCTATACAGGCTATTTTCGGTATCGAATTAGTGGGCTTAAGCCTGTTCAACCTTCATACATTCTATAGTATGTTGCTGGTAGTCCTGGTTTTCATCAGTTGTCAGGGCTTCATTCATCCCAATACCTCGGCACTATCTCTAGCCCCATTCAGCAAAGATGCCGGAAGTGCCTCTGCCCTCATGGGAGCCATCCAGATGAGTTTCGGCGCCTTAGCCACCGCCTTAGTCGGTTGGTTTGGCGATGGTACCAGTTTACCCCTGACAGCCATTATGGCCTGCTGCCCCTTGCTTGCTTTGCTTATTTTTGGGGTGGGGTGGTTGGTTGGGAGGCGGGGGTGATTTTATATTCATTGCGTTGAAGGGGTTCAAAATTCTGAACCCCTTCAACGCAATACTATTTCACCTGCTCCTTAATTGTCCGATTCTCCAATGCTTCCAGGCGAGCCATAAAGTCCGCTTTCAAAAGGCTGTTCTCTTTCTTAAGCGTTTCTATTTCTTTCGATAACTGGGTAATCAGACTCTCCTCTTTTTTAAGTTCTTTATCAACCTCTTGAATAGCACTGATACCCAACATCGAGAGCGCCTCGTAATCTACGGTTCTGAAATCATTTACCTCTCTGCCATAAACAAAAAGTTTGTCGGTTGCATAAAGCCAGTCTTTTACCGTAAAACTATTACCCTCTGCCCATTCAACCACAGCTAACTGTTCTCCCTGAACAGGATGTACCAACCGTATCTTATCCCCGGCTTTTATACCATAATCCTTCAATAGCCTGATGCTTAGTTTTTTGGTAGCGGCCTCATAATTAACCTCCTCTGTCACACAATAAATATCAGGTATCACCGAAGTGATTTTTGTTACTGCCTGAGGATACACTTCTTCAACCTGCTGGGCAATTACTTTTTTGAAAACCTGAGCTCCTCTGTTTACCACATCCTTATCGCGATAATCAGTAATCTGTATTTTACGTAAAAGAGCCAGGTCCTGTTCATTGTCGGACAGTCCT
>CBIHRH010000659.1:0-3395 GCA_966212365.1 uncultured Emticicia sp.
CGTCTTCTACGCCTCTTTCGTAAGTTCGTACATAGATGGTTTCATTATCAAGCACTTCCACAAAATTCACATTCGTGCCACCACGCTTTACCCACTCATCAGAGTACCTTACTTTTTTGCCTTCATTGAATACATCAAAGTTCTTAATATCAGATACATAACGGACATAGTGTGGCGAGCCTGTATTCATGAAATCATAATCATCATGCTGTTCAAGACTATGTACCTCACCCATTTTTAATGAGATAACTCCTGTATTGGCAGATGCTTCATGTTCACCATCAACCGCAATAAAGCTAGTACTGCCACTGAAAATGCCTAAATCTTCTGCAAACCGAACAGTACAGCGGCCACCATTTCCACACATGCTGCCTTCACGACCATCGGCATTGAAATACACCATTCTGAAATCATAATCAGGATCGTTTTGAAGTAGTATTAGCCCATCTGCACCAATGCCGAAACGACGGTGGCAAAGGTGTTCTATATATGTCTGGCTGACCGGAAATTGTCCATCACGGTTATCAATCATCACGAAGTCGTTGCCAGTCCCCTGATATTTATAAAAGTTCCCGGTATATTTTTGGTCGTTCATAAGTCTTCAACAAATTCGACTCAAACTTAATTCTTTTCTGAGAAAATTTCTGCTTAAGTTTTTCAATACTTCAATTCATTACTTAAAACTCGTTTTTGTCCTATTCAATAAAAAAATATTGATAAACTTCTTGTTATAACAATTACTTTTACTTTACTTTGTTAGACAATAATTGTTAAAGCAAATATATGCCTATCTATCATAAACTAGGAAAAATACCTGCTAAGCGTCACACGCAATTTGAGAAGCCGGATGGAAGCGGGCTGTATTATGAGCAGCTCTTTGGTACAATCGGTTTCGATGGGATGGCTTCGCTGATGTATCATGTACATAGGCCTACACAGGTTATGCAGATATTGGATAGCAAAGATATGAGCCCCAAAATTGCCAATACGCACCAATTAATGATGCGCAAGCTGATTGGGTTTAATGTGCAACCTAAAGAAGATTTTCTGGATAGCCGGGTTCCGTTGCTGGTTAATAAGGATTGCATCATTGGATTGGCAGCCCCACAAAAATCTTTGCATGAATATTTTTATAAAAATGCAGACTCGGACGAACTGCTGTTTATTCATAAAGGCTCAGGCACACTACGTACACAACTGGGAAATATCGCTTTTGAATATGGAGATTACCTGATTATTCCCAGAGGAATGATTTATCAGATAGATTTTAATACAACTGATAACCGGATTTTCTACGTAGAGTCTCATTCTCCTATTTATACACCCAAGAGATACCGCAATTATTTCGGACAATTACTAGAACATTCGCCTTATTGTGAGCGTGATTATAAGCTGCCTGAAAATCTTGAAACGCATGATGAAAAAGGGGAGTCTATAAAAAAAATTAAGAAGCAAAATCAACTCCATAGTTTAGTCTATCAATATCATCCATTTGATGTGGTTGGTTTTGATGGCTACAATTATCCATGGGGTTTTTCGATACATAATTTTGAGCCGATCACCGGGCGCGTTCATCAACCACCACCAGTGCATCAGACATTTCAGACCGATTCTTTTGTGGTTTGTTCATTTTGCCCAAGATTATTCGATTACCATCCAAAAGCGATTCCAGCACCGTATAATCACTCCAATATTGATTCCGACGAGGTGATTTATTATGTTGATGGTGATTTTATGAGCCGTAACGATATTGCACAAGGACATATTACACTGCATCCAGGAGGTATTCCACATGGTCCGCACCCCGGAGCCATGGAACGTAGTATTGGCAAAAAAGAGACGCAGGAATTAGCCGTAATGGTTGATACATTCAAACCATTGATGCTGACAGAAGAAGCCCTTCTGTTAGACGATGGTAAATACTTTCATAGTTGGATTGAATAATGAGTTCCACCAAAATACACGCAATTATGCTTCATCAACAATCAGATATTTTAAAAAAAGCAGAAAACACTGATTTCCTGCCTATTAATGGCACCGACTATTTGGAACTATATGTGGGTAACTGTAAACAAGCGGCCCATTATTACCAAGCTGCATTTGGTTTTCAACCTCTGGGTTATGCCGGATTAGAAACGGGTTTGAAAGATCGTGAGAGCTACGTGGTACAACAAGGTAAAATCCGATTAGTGCTTACTTCTCCCTTACATGGAGGTACTGAAATCGGCCAGCATATAGACAAGCATGGAGATGGAGTAAAAGTAGTAGCGCTTTGGGTTGATGATGCCCGTGATGCCTACTATGAAACTATTTCGCGTGGTGCAGAACCCTATATGGAGCCTGTTGAAGAAAAAGATGAGCACGGTACTGTTGTTCGTTCAGGTATCCATACCTATGGCGATACTGTGCATGTTTTCGTAGAAAGAAGCCAATACAATGGGGTATTTCTGCCGAATTTCAGAGTGTGGACACCGGTTTATCACCCTGCCCCTGTGGGTCTGAAATACGTCGACCACATGGTAGGCAATGTAGGCTGGCATGAAATGAACCAATGGGTAAATTTCTATGCCAAGGTGATGGGTTTTAGCCAATTGGTAAGCTTTGATGATAAGGATATTTCGACAGATTATACGGCTTTGATGAGTAAAGTAATGTCGAACGGAAACGGTCGTATCAAGTTCCCGATTAATGAACCCGCCGAGGGCAAGAAGAAATCGCAGGTAGAAGAATACCTGGATTTTTATGAAGGGGCTGGGGTACAGCACTTGGCCGTAGCAACTGACGATATTATTACTACCGTTATTAATCTTCGTGAACGTGGAGTAGAGTTCCTGCGCGTACCGGATACCTATTACGAAGAACTAAGAGGGCGCATCGGAGATATTGACGAAGAAATGGAGCAATTGCAATCCTTGGGAATTCTGGTTGACCGCGACGATGAGGGCTATCTTTTGCAGATTTTCAGCAAACCGATTGAACCACGCCCGACCATGTTCTTTGAGATTATTCAAAGAAAGGGAGCCAAATCATTTGGTAAGGGAAACTTTAAAGCACTTTTTGAAGCCATAGAAAGAGAACAGGTGTTGAGAGGCACTTTGTGATAAACTAGAAAATTATGAATCAAGCATATGAGTCTTATACAACCGACGACCATGAAGTATGGCGCTTATTGTTTGAAAGACAATTAGATAAATTACCTGAATTAGCAAGCAAAGACTATCTGGAAGGTATTGAGAAAGCAGGTTTTGTAGCTGAGCATATTCCTGATTTCGAAAAGGAATTAAATCCACGATTGCAGGCTTTAACCGGTTGGTCAGTGATTGGAGTGCCAGGTCTTGTGCCCATTAAAGAGTTTTTTGAGTTGATGGCAGATAAAAAGTTTCCAGCCTCGACAT
>CBIHRH010000660.1:0-3393 GCA_966212365.1 uncultured Emticicia sp.
ACCGAAGAGCGAATGCCGAAAGACAAAGACCCGCTCAAAAAAGAAGAAATTGAAATACTCAAAAAATGGATTGACCAGGGTGCATCCTGGGGCGACCACTGGGCCTATCAGAAACCCGAAAAGCCGGACGTACCTACAGTAGGTGGATTCTTTGCCCGCTTGGGATTGATTGAAGATGATGAAACCCGATTTGCCAAAAACGACATTGATCATTTTATATTAAAGACGCTCAAGGAAGAAGGGCTTCAACATTCAAAACGGGCTGATAAAGGAACACTTTTGCGTCGTGTTTATTTTGACCTCACAGGCTTACCTCCAACCGAAGAGCAACTGCAAGCCTTTCTGAAAGATAATGCTGAAAATGCCTATGAAAAAGTAGTCGATCAGTTGCTGGCATCGTCAGCCTTTGGCGAGCGTTGGGCGGCTATGTGGTTAGACCTGGCCCGTTATGCCGATACTAAAGGCTATGAGGCAGATATGTACCGGAATATCTGGCGATATCGCGATTATGTAATCGATGCCTTTAATAAAGACAAGCCTTTCGACCAGTTTACGATAGAACAATTGGCCGGAGATTTATTACCGAATCCAAGTAATGAACAGCTAATCGCCACAGGTTTCCACCGCAATACGATGAATAATGATGAGGGAGGAACGGTAGACGAAGAGTTCAGAGTGGCAGCAACTCTCGACCGTGTTAATACCACTTTTGATGTCTGGCAAGGCACTACCATGAGTTGTGTACAATGCCATACGCACCCATACGACCCATTCAGGCATGAGGAATATTATAAATTGATGGCATTTTTCAACAATGCCCGCGATGAAGATATTTATAGCGATACTCCTTATCTGCGGTTCTACAAACCGGAAGATTCAACCAAAATAGAAGAACTAAAGAATTGGATTTTGGCCAAGGGCAGAAACGAAGAGGATTTCGAAAAGTTTGTCAGGACTTTAGAGCCGAAATTCAATTCACATCAGGTTGAACCACTATCTGCAGGTACTTCCTCATTGCTAAGTTCAAGATATATCGGTTTCCAGCACAAGGGTTATGGCCGATTGAAAGGCGTAACCTTGACCGATAAAAATCGTTTGATAATCAGTTACGATTGGGGTACTGATAAAGGTATACTGCAAATCAGAGACGACAAATTAGATGGCGAAATAATCTTATCGATTCCTGCGGCACATGATACAGTAATGGTCTACCCATTACCGAAATTAGAAGGCAAGCATGATTTGTATTTTACTTTTACCAATCCTGCAAAGCCAAAAGACTGGATACAAATTAAATGGTTTTCGTTCCAGAAGACTTTCGGAGAGGGGAAAGATTATGAGCCTGTTGAATTAAAATACAAAGAAATACTGAACGCAGATGCCGATTTTACCCCGATTATGAATGATGGTGAGGGAGACCTGGTGCGTAAGCAGCATATTTTTGAACGGGGTAACTGGCTAGTGCATGGCAAAGAAGTAAAAGCTGATGTGCCGAAGTATTTAGCTAAAATGCCGGAAAATTATCCTAAAAACCGCTTAGGCTTAGCAAAATGGCTGGTCGATGGCAATAATCCGCTCACAGCTCGTGTAGCCGTCAATCGCTTCTGGGAGCAACTATTTGGTACAGGCATTGTAGAAACTTTGGAAGATTTCGGAACACAGGGCTTTGGACCAACTAATCCTGAATTGCTTGATTATCTGGCTCTGACTTTCCAGAATGATATGCATTGGAGTGTAAAGAAATTGCTCAGAATGATTGTCACATCGGGTGCCTATCAGCAATCATCAGAGGTAAACAAAGAATTATTAGAGAAAGACCCTTATAACCGTTTCCTGGCCCGTGGTCCACGCATCCGCCTTTCGGCAGAACAGGTAAGAGACCAGGCACTTTTGGTGAGTGGCTTATTATCAAAAAAAATGTACGGCAAGAGTGTGATGCCTTACCAACCGGACGGCTTATGGCTATCTCCCTGGAGTGGCGAGTCATGGAAATTGTCAAAAGGAGAGGATAAATACCGCAGAGCTATTTATACGTTCTGGAAACGTACTACTCCTTATCCATCTATGATGTCGTTTGACGCCCCAAGTCGGGAATTCTGCCAGCTAAGACGTTTACGTACCAATACCCCATTACAAGCCTTGGTAACGCTCAACGACCCAGCCTATGTTGAAGCCGCACAGGAACTCGCCAAAAACATGCTCAAAAAAGGCAAAACCCCAGAAGAGCAGATACAAGCCGGATTCAACCTGATTATGATGCGGAATATTGATGCTAAAAAACTACTGATTCTTACTAAACTCTATCGCCAAACCGAACAGGAATACACCAAACACCCCATAGAAGCCTATAAATTCTTTGGCCGTTCTGATGTATCCCCAAAAATGGCTGCAATGGCTGTTACGGCAAATGCTATGCTGAATCTGGATGAAATTGTGACAAAGGAGTAGGACTGCATCAAATGATTTCAACCCTTCAGCAAGGAAAATACACAACAGTCTGATTATACCAAAAACCTTCCTAAACACTTTGATAACACAGGATTAACCCGGAAATTTAGGGGACGCCCAGTCGGAGACGCTTTGTCTTTGATAATAATCTGCAACTAACCGTTAGCAACTGGCCTTCCTCATACCAATTATTGATATGGACGAAGAGAAAAAAGAAAGCTAGAAAGGTAGCCAATACGGTGGGTACCTTTTTGAACGGGTGCAGAGATGGTTCCCAAGTACTAACTATTAAAGTAGAGCCAGAAAAGGTTACCGATATGGTGGGAACCTTTTGGGGACGCCCAGTTGGGGACGCCGAATAATTGAGATATTAAGAATACAAGACGTGAATTTATAGTACTAATAATTAAAAAAGCTAAGCAAGTTCGGTACTAAACTATTATAAAACCATGAAAAAAATACGCTCATTACTCTCAGCACTTACATTCCTATTAATCATCAACTCAACTTTCGCACAAGATTGCGGTGGTTATTTTGCTTTCAAAAAAGGAATGAAAGTAGAAATGACTTCTTACGACAAAAAAGACAAACCAACCCTCACCACCAGATACGAAGTAATCGATTATAAGCCCATCGACGGCGGCATAGCTATGTCATTTGCCCATGAAGTATACGATGCCAAAGGCAAACTGATGTCAAAAAGTGAATCGACGGGTAAATGTGTTGGGGGTGATTATTATACAGATATCCGCAATATCAGTAGCGATATGATGCCCAAATCGCCGGATATGAAAGTAACTGTAACCGGCGACCAGATGATATACCCAAGAGACCTGAAAGTAGGCGATAACCTGAAAGATGCAAGCGTAAATGTAAAATCAGGATTTGAGGGCGGCATGACACTCATGAATATGACTGCCAGTATCACTAATCGCAAAGCAGAAG
>CBIHRH010000661.1:0-3382 GCA_966212365.1 uncultured Emticicia sp.
ATCTTCAAAAACTGAATATTATTGAGATTGGCAGAATTACGTTTCACAGGTTGAGGGTTTCTTGCCAATAAGAAATTGATTCGGTTTTCGGTTTCTACAATTTGTTGTTGAATCTCATATTTCAAATTTTCAGTATTCAACACCTGAGCCTGAAAACGATTCACTGCCAGCTGATTTACCCGTGCGGCCTCTTTTTGCACCTTTACCATTTCGAGGGCATCTTTCTGAAGGGTAATATTTTGCTGTACAATTTCTAATTGATTATCCAATATTACCAATTCATAATAGGAGTTGGCAATCTCGGCAATAAGGTTGGTAACCACAAAATTTCTACCTTCTATGCCAGACAAATAGCGCTTTACGGCCGCATCTTTGGCATTATGGAGTTTTTTCCAAGCGTCCAGCTCCCATGAAAATGTACCTAAAAGCGATTGCTCACCGATATACCTCGGCAATTTATCGGTTCTTGTCTTGGCATCTTCTTCCGAAACCCCATTCCATGTATAATGCCCCGATTTTTCGCCACCTAAACCAGCGGTTAAAAAGCCAAATGGCTGATACTCCCCTTTTCTAGCCATGATTTCGTTCCGGCTGATTTCGATTTCATGAAGCATCATATTCAACTCCTGGTTGTTTTTAAGGGCTTCATCAATCAGGTCAGTAAGGTTACTATCATTGAAATAATTCCTCCAGAGAATATTCTCAGCTTTAGTGGTATCTCCATTGAGTGCATATTTATCCGGCAATGAGTTGGTAACCGTTTTGGTAGGCAGATTTTCTACCTTACAGCTACCCAATGCAATGATCAGGGCTAAAAAGAGACTATATCTTTTTATTCTTTTATTCTTCATTTTGTTTCAGGATTTTTGCAATTAACTTTCTAAGTCTACTTTGTTCGCCAAGTTCCGTTTGTCCTTCTACTAAATCTTCACTCAACGTTACTATAGCTTCATCATTAATCAATTTTCTGCCATCAATCATTTTGCCAAAAATGTAGTATAGTCCCGGCACAATTAAAACCCCGAAAATGGTTCCGAATAACATACCACCCAAAGCAGATGAACCAATGGTCTTATTACCCACCGCACCTGCGCCATGAGCTCTAACCAGTGGAATCAAACCAGCAATAAATGCAAAGGATGTCATAAGGATAGGTCTGAAACGTGCTTTCGCACCCTCAATGGCAGCATCAAGTACTGACATGCCTTCGTTACGTTTTTGAATGGCGAACTCTACAATCAATACGGCATTCTTACCTAATAGACCCGTAAGCATAATCAAACCAATCTGGGCAAATACGTCGTTACTCAATCCCATTCCTTTTAATAATAAGAATGAGCCGAATATACCCGGCGGTAAAGACAGGATAACTGCCAGAGGCATAATAAAGCTTTCGTATTGCGCTGCCAAAACCAGATAAACGAAGAATACCACCACCATGAAAATAATGATTGCCTCATTTCCACGACGGGCCTCATCATACGATAATCCTTCCCATGCTATGTCGTAGCCTTTGGGTAACTTACTTTCAGCCACTTCGCGAATCGCTTTAATTGCATCACCCGAGGTATAACCCGGAGCAGGTACTCCATTGATAAGAGCCGATGTATATAAGTTATATCTGGATATTTCGTTGGGTCCTTGTGTTTTTTTGATGGACATAAAAGATGAGTAAGGCACCATTTCGCCACGATCATTTTTTACGAACATATTCAAAATATCTGTCGGGTCTTTTCTATATTCAGGGTCAGCCTGCGTATACACCTTGTAATAGTTATTAAAGCGTACAAAACCCTGCTCATACGTACTACCAATCATAATGTTCAGGTTTTCCATCGCATCACCTACCGAAACCCCTTTTTGCATGGCCAATACGTTATTTACTATTAATTCGTACTGCGGATAATTGGCCGAATAAAAACTAAATAATCCGGTGAGTTCTTTTCGTTTTTTCAATTCTGCCACAAAATCTTTATTCACCTCATCGAATTTCTGATAGTCTACTTCGCTACCTTTATCTAATAAACGAACCGCAAAACCAGAAGAAGCACCATAACCCGGCACGGCTGGTGGTTCAAAATACTCGATTATAGCCCCGATATCCTTCGTTTTTTCTTCCAGTTCCTCCATAATCTCTTTCACAGATTCCTTTCTCTCCGACCAGTCTTTCAGGTTAATTAAGCAGGTACCAGCATTAGAACCCCGGCCCTCGGTCAGGATTTCATAACCTGCCATGGCAGTTACGGACTTCACACCTGGTGTTGCTTTGGCTATTTTTTGTAATTCCAGTGAAATAGCATTCGTACGTTCGAGTGTAGTACCGGGAGGGGTTTGAATAATGGCATAAATTTGCCCCTGATCTTCACCTGGGATGAAACCGGCAGGTAGAATAGTATTGATACCTACGATACCTGCCGCAAAAATCAGCAATACGCCGAAAGTCACCACTCTACGATTGACAATTACTGTCAGCAATTTGGTGTATTTGCCCAATAACCAATCAAATCTTCTATTGAACCAATCGATAAACTTATCTACAGGTGATTTTTTCCGAACTTGTCCATGAGTATTTTTCAAAATCATGGCACATAATACTGGTGTAAGTGTAAGAGCCACAACCCCTGAAAGTACAATAGACGAAGCCATTGTGATGGCGAATTGTCTGTAAAGCACCCCTACCGGACCAGTCATAAATGCTACCGGAACGAATACGGCGGTCATGATTAAAGTAATGGCGATAATGGCCCCACTGATTTCGCTCAATACTTTCTGTACAGCTTTAAAAGGCGTTAAATGTTCTTCATGCATCTTTACGTGAACAGCCTCTACTACCACAATGGCATCATCAACCACAACCCCAATTGCCAATACCAAGGCAAAGAGCGTAATGAGGTTGATACCAATCCCAAAAAACTGCATGAAAACGAATGCCCCAATCAACGAAACAGGTACCGCCAGCGTTGGAATAAGTGTAGAACGGAAATCGCCTAGGAAAAGGAATACCACTAACGAAACCAATATAAACGCTTCTAATAGGGTATGTAAAACCTGGTCAATCGAAGCATTTACGAAGCTTGAAACGTCATAGTTGATTTCATAGTCAACCCCGGGAGGAAAATTCTTTCTCAACTCTTCCAGTTTTGCTTTTACGTCAGCAATAATCTGATTGGAGTTACTTCCAGGATTTTGTTTTAATACCAATGAAGCAGATGGATAGCCATCTTTATTGGTATAAATATCCACAAACTCACTACCTACGTCTACTTTGGCTACATCTTTCAATTTTAGAATTTCGCCTTCAGCATTTGCTCTGATGATGATGTCTTTATATTGCTCGGGCTTATTAAACCAGCCCTGATAAGTAAAAACGTATTCAAGTGAT
>CBIHRH010000662.1:0-3381 GCA_966212365.1 uncultured Emticicia sp.
ACGGGTTGCAGGAACAACTCTCAAAAAAAGTATCTGTTACTGCATTGAAGTTTGATGTCAGCAATAAAGTAGAAGTAGTTAATGCTGTTAACTCACTAGCAGGCGAATGGACAGCGATTGATATTTTAGTGAATTGTGCAGGTAATGCACATGGTTTATCGCCGATTCAGGATGGAGATACAGATGATTGGGATATGATGATTGATGGTAACGTGCAAGGTTTATTATATGTATCGAAAGCAATAATTCCGGGTATGGTAGAACGGGAGAAGGGGCATATTGTCAACTTAAGCTCGGTAGCCGGGAAATATACTTATGCCAATGGCGCGGTGTATTGTGCCTCAAAAGCAGCCGTTGAAGCTTTGAGTGAAGGCATGAGACTGGATTTAACTCAACATGGCATAAAAGTAACCAATATAGCACCAGGGGCTGTAGAAACCGAGTTTTCTTTGGTGAGATTTAAAGGTGATAAAAAAAGGGCTGAAAAAGTATATGAGGGTTTTGAACCTTTACAACCAGAAGATGTGGCAGATGCGATATTATACGCTGTTAATACCCCACCAAGAGTGACGATTGCCGATATTGTTTTATATGCAGGTGCTCAATCAGCACCAACGGTGATTCATAAGAAATAAGATGAACGATATATTACAACGGGTTAAAGAAATTGATATCAGGCAGGTAGCGAGAGATTTAGGATTTGATGTGATTCAAACCCGGCGTATGCTTTGCCCTTTTCATGTGGAAGATACACCATCGCTCGTATTTTACCCACCACCGCAAAATGAGTTTCATTGTTTTGGTTGTGGCAAACGGGGCGATGTTATAAATATGTATGCTAGTGTATGCAATATTGATTTTAAAACTGCTTTAGAAGAACTTGCCAATCGATATATTCCGAATTATGAGGGATTAGGCTCTACAAAAAAACGAAAGATAGATGTTAAAAGTATTTATACCCGAAAGCCTGTCGAAGAAAAATCTTTTGTATTTCAATCTAAATTCAGCGATATCTACGAAGATTTTCAGAAATTCAGCCTGATACAACCTGCCACCGAATCAGCCAGAAGAGCTGCAGATTATCTACGTGGCAGAGGAATAGAAGATTGGACAATCCGTCATTTCAGATTATTTGTTATTAAAAATTATGGTTTAGCTAATGATTATCTGAAAGAAAAATACGATACGCAAGACTTGATTGAAAGTGGCATTGTTAACAAAGCCGGTAATCTGGTTTTCTTTAAGCACCCTATTATTATTCCTTATTATCAGAATGGGCGAATTGTTTATTTGCAAGGTAGAACAATAGGTGAAACACCTGAGGATACTAGCAAATACCAATTTCTGACAGGAATCCCCCGAACTATTTTTAATATTGATTCACTCAAACCCTTACGCGGTAATGCAGAAGTTTATCTGACTGAGGGGGCGTTTGATTGCATGACCCTGGTTAAGCAAGGTATGAGTGCTGTAAGCTTAGGTAGTGCTAAAACCTTTAAAAAAGAATGGATAAAGCATTTCAAAAGGTTTAAAATCTGGATATGGTTTGACAACGATTCTGCCGGCCAAGCGGGCACTATAGACCTGATGGAACTACTACACCTGAACGGTATAACTGTGGACAGAAAGTATCTGCCAGACGATGTTAAAGATATTAATGAGTACTTTCAGAAGTATTCTTAGAGCTTGCTTTAATAAAAAAGGAATTCAAAATCTTGTTTTCTATAAATTCAAACGCCATATTTGCACCATCAATTCAGTAAGATACTTTCCGTAGCTAATGGATTGATTTATACAGACGAGAGGAGAGAATAGGCTCTGCGAATCTCGGGCAACCTGTCCCGCTACTTGCGATAAGGTGCCAAAACCTACCGAAAGGGTCAGACCATTCGGACTTATAAACCAATCATAGACAATCGTTTTAAAATTGGTTTTGTTTACCGTATTACCGAGGGGTATGCGTTTTGTGTCGTCTAATTTTCTGTGCATCAGAGATTAGACTTAAGATTTTGTAAGTACTCTTAAACAATGGAAAACCAACAAGTATTTCGCTACGACGAACCATTTAAGCTAGAATCAGGCCAATGGTTGCCTGAGTTTCAGCTTGCATATACAACTTTTGGAAAGCTAAACGCCTCAATGGATAATGTGATTTGGGTATGCCACGCTTTTACAGGCAACGCCAACCCAACTGACTGGTGGAATGGCCTAATTGGCGAAAAACGGCTTTATAACCCAACTGAACATTTTATTGTTTGTGCCAATATCATTGGTTCGCATTATGGGTCTACCAATGCTTTAAGTAAAAACCCGATTTCGGGAGAGCCTTATTACCATGATTTCCCATTTATAAGTATTAGAGATGTTGTAAGAGCCTTAGACTTGTTGCGTCAGCATCTGGGTGTCTATAAAATCAATACACTTTTAGGAGGGTCATTGGGAGGGCAACAGGCCATTGAATGGGCTATTATGCGATCAGAACTCATTGAAAACCTTATCTTGTTTTCAACCAATGCTATTCATTCTCCTTGGGGAATTGCGTTTAACGAGTCCCAAAGAATGGCTATTGCGGCTGATCCAACCTGGACAGAGCGAAGCGCAAAAGCTGGAATGAGTGGTATGAAAGTAGCACGTTCGATAGCTTTATTGTCTTATCGTAACTATGCTACCTATAACCGCACGCAATCAAGAGATGAAGGACAGATAGATTTCTTCCGTGCTAATACCTACCAAAATTATCAGGGTGAAAAATTGGGCAAACGCTTCAACGCTTTTTCATACTGGACGCTCTCTAAAATGTTCGACTCACACGATGTAGGCAGGGGCAGAGGAAAAGTAGAAGAGGTTCTGGCAACTATCAAATCAAAAACATTGGTTATTGGTATTTCATCTGACGTATTGTTTCCTCCGGAAGAGCAAGCCTTCATTGCCAAATATATCCCTGAGGCAAAATATGCATTAATAGAATCACTCTACGGACATGACGGCTTCTTAATAGAATTTGAAGCTATGACTGAAACGATTAGAAATTGGAGCAAGGATTTGAGTAAGTCAAATTTGGTGATTGAATAAGTTTTGAACAATGATTAAACTGATTCATTTGATTTATACGATTATTTTATAGAAAGATAGATAAGGATAAGTAGCTAATCATTATAATAATCAAATCAGCTAAATCAAAGTTCAGACAAAATCTTTTAAAAGCTTTGAAAAACTCTCAAACGATAGTTTTCAGTGAGCTTCTTACTTCTCAGCGAATTTTGCAAAACAGTAAACAGAGGAGAGGCTGCCGTTAGCCCTGCAGCCAAAGCTAGTTTTGGATTTGTCACCGGATTCACCCCCCAGGCTGCCCATTCTATCAATATATATGCAAACGGTGAG
>CBIHRH010000663.1:0-3361 GCA_966212365.1 uncultured Emticicia sp.
CCGGACCCTGACCCTGAACCGGTGATTTTAAGCGTTTATCCGAACCCGACAAAAAATACGATAGAGCTTCTGGCAAGCGATGATTTAGATAATCATTTGATCAGAGTAAGGCTATTGCGGAATACAGGGCAATTAATCAGTGAGCGGGAGGGTTATTGGAAAATACTGAAAGGGCAACTTAATAATGATTTATCAGGTCAGAGTTTCGGTATTTATTTATTGAGTATCAGGTTTGGTGATAAGAATAAAATTTTCAGGATTTATAAGGAATGATAAAAGAGGTAGGCTCTCCTCCCCCTCTAAATCTCCTTCTCCTGAAAAAGGAGAGGGAGACTTTTAAGCCCCTTCGCACGGCGACCGCTCTTTTTCAGGAGAGGGGTTGGGGTGAGGAGTCCTCTATAGAAGCACAACCTGCCCCGTCCTTACCGATTCATCGCAAGCAAAAGCTATTTTTAAGCTATTTACTGCGTCCTGAATATGATCTGTTAAGTCAATGTCTTCCTGTATAGCTTTCAGGAAATAGCGTTGTTCTCTGTTACAAAGCTCCTGATGATCAGGTTCATCTGTCAGGTTAATCCAGGTATCTTCTTTAACAAAATTATTGTCGGCATCAATATCTGCATGGTGGAAACGCAAAGATTCTGTTTTGGTATGAGAATCTACATTATCTGATTTTCCACTACCGCCCGCTTCTTTAGCTACAATTGATACACAACCTTTAGGACCAATGACGTCTTTCACAAAAAATGCTGTTTCGCTCATCATCGGGCCCCAACCGGCTTCATACCAACCTACTGAACCATCTTCAAATCTGATTTGTAACTGGCCATAATTATAATTGGTAGTAGCAATATCGTTGGTTAATCTGGCGCCAATAGCCGTCACCTGTAATGGTTTCGAGCGGGTCATCTGGCACATTACGTCAATATAATGCACGCCACAATCAACAATAGGGCTCAGGCTTTTCATGAGATTACGATGTACATCCCACATATTGCCGTGGCTTTGTTGGTTCAGATTCATACGCATCACCAAAGGTTTACCTAATTGATGAGATAATTCTACGAATTTCTCCCATGATGGATGGTGGCGTAAAATATAACCTATTACTAGTTTTTTACCTGTTTGTTTGGCAATTGCAGCGACTCTTTCTGCTCCTTCTACTGTATCTGCCAATGGTTTTTCGATGAAAACATGGGCACCACTTTCAAGTGCTTTGATGGCAAATGCTTCGTGGGTATCAGGGTAGGTTGAGATACAAACCGCATCAGGTTTGGTTGCTGCAAGGGCTTCTTCATAATCTGAAAATAAGTCATAGCCACCGCCTAAACGTTCGTTTAATACTTCTTTGCTTTTTCCGGTTGAAACAATTCCGCAAATTTCAAATCCATCATTGGTGTGATAAGCCATGGCATGAGAAGCGCCCATGTTTCCACAACCAACTACTAATACACGAATCGGACTCATAAGTTTGGTTTTATGGTTGTACAAAATTCAGCAGGTCACAAAGCCTGCTGATACAAAATTACCTTAATTTTATGATTATTCTCTTACAATTTTTCTCGACACGCTACCATGTGAGGTCTCTATTTTCAATACGTACATTCCTTTTGCCAATTGGCTTATATTGAATGAATTATTTGCTGACAGCTTATTTGCCTGCATTACTTTGATTCCGGTAGGAGCAAAGAATGTAGCTTCTTTAAACATCACACCCGCAGGTAATTCAATTTTCAATTCATCACTGGCAGGATTTGGATAGAGACTTACTTTGATATTTTCATCTAATTCAGTTGCTAATACTACAGGTTTTACATTAACAGCTGTGGATAAGGCACTGGCACAACCATCATCTGTAAGCGACCTTACCGCATAATTTCCTCCGGCATTACTTGGGGTGATGGTTGCCTGTGTCAGACCATTTACAGCATTTCCGTCAAGATACCATTGGTATTTAGTACCTCCGGAAGCAACTAAATTCCCGCCGCTGGTAGTAATTTTAGGGGTAGCAGGTACAATACAAAAGGTTTGAGATGCACTTGCTGAATTGAACTGACTATTACCTACCTGAAACGCCTGAACTTTTACTTTCCCTGCTTTCGAGCCCAATGTTACTCTACTGCCGTTAACAGTTGCATCACCAGACTCGATTGCATACTGCACTGTTAATTTCGAACTTGCAGTAGCTGCAAGCGTAAAAGAGGTACTTGGGTTTTTGTCAGCGATGGCACTAAAGGAAATAGTCTGGTCGGTTTTGGTAGGTAAGGCCCTATTACCTTGTGCATACCATACTGCCCATTTGGCATCGGTTATCCATGTTTGTACACTGCCCGAAGGTGAAATCTTATCTTTCTGTAAATTAATATATTGTACTATTGATGGGTGGTCGTCATCAGTAGAATTGAAGATTAATTTGTCATCTAACCGTGTATAACCAGGGTAACCAATATCATTGTTTTCATTAATAATTTTAGCGTCATTATTCTCAATATCCACGCCTATCTGATAATAGATATCAGATTCTTCGGAAGAATAATAGTCAAACGCAATAACATTCTGGTTGTTTTTTGATAAAGCAGGATTCCCGATACTTTCACCTTCTTCTAAATCGGTAAATAGTTTTTCGATTTTGCCATCTCCAAAAGTTTTTTTAGCGGCATCCCATACTCTAATCAGACCCACATCCCAGTATTCAATCTCGCCTGACACACTACTCAATCTATTAAAGGCATCATAAATAATAATTTCACCTGAGTAATCCCACTCAAATGAATCAGCATAGAGTACCTCGCCAGTACTTACACCCGATGAATAAGTAGGGTTATACAATTTGAACTTCGCACTTTTACCATTATTTTCGAGATCGAACACATACATATAAGGTTCTTCCTCGTTTGTCAATCCAGCCACCCTTTTACCATCTTTTGAAATCGCCACATTATCCCAAACGGCATCGCTGGTCAGCTTATCTTCCTTAAAAGTGCCTGTCAATGCAATACGGCGGATATTTTTATCTTTTCCTACAAAATAAGCATATTGGCCATCGTCTGTAATACTTGGTTTACTTAAACAACCGCTAGAAGAAATGAGCGTAAATTCTATGTTGTGGATTTTTGTAAGATCAGTGATTTTTGCTGTATAGAGTTTATCACTACCCGGGTCGAATACTAATACAAAGTCACCACCATTATTGACAGGAATTGTCTGTGGTGTTGGGTCTGGGGTAGGATTACCTGTATTACCCGATGGGTCTGCAATACCTACGCCATCGAAAGCTGCTTTAGCGGCATTTACAACAGCAGAATTAGCACCATACAAATCCCCAGCCGCTTTTACTACTGCCAAACGTGCATCAACAAAC
>CBIHRH010000664.1:0-3358 GCA_966212365.1 uncultured Emticicia sp.
GTCGGTGTGTCCCATAGCTGTATAGAACGAACGACCACCGTCGAATTCCTGATACCAGCTCATAGGGTGATAGTCAGGGTTTTTGCCACCTTGATAGGTTTTTTCATCAATAGTTATCAGCACATTGATTTTAGGCGAAATATCTTTGAAGCTGTAAAACTCGTCGCTTCTTTCAAAGGTTTCAGGCATACCTTGTGTTGCCCAATGATTTTTCTGAACAACTGTATATTTACCTTTCTGTACGTTACTTGGTACCATCGGATGGTCTAAGAAGTAAGCACCTGCCAGTTTTCCATACCATGGCCATTCATATTCGGTATCGGTAGCTGCATGGATACCTACGTATCCGCCACCTGCCTGAATAAAGCGCTCAAACACAGCTTGTTGTTTGTCGTTCAATACATCTCCTGTAGTGCTTAAGAAGAGTACTGCATTGTATTTCTTTAAATCGGTTTCATTAAACGCCTCAGCGTCTTCGGTAAAGGTTACAGAAAAGCCTTTTTCAGTAGCCATTTTGGCGAGGGCTTTTTTCCCTGCTTCAATAGAGGCATGCCTGAATGCGGCAGTTTTGCTGAAAACCAAAAGATTAGGCTTTTTGACTTGTGCCTGCACTCCTGCAAAGGAGAGAAGCAATGCCAAAAGAAGGGTAAAAGTCTTTAAGCGTTTCATCATGATTGAGTACATTGATTTTGAAGTTTAATTAACAGCCCATGCGCGATGAGGTGTCTGAGAAAAGGTAGTTGATACATTCCCGTAATTATCCGGTGCTCTTTAAATAGAAGACGGATTATCAATAGGTTAGTTTCACGACAAAATTCTTTTCTGATGCAAATGTGATTACTTAAAAAATATAAAACAAGATATAATGTCTTTTTTTTAGACAATAATGAAATTTTGACTACTTTTGTATCTATCACAGAACAAATAGTACACATTTTAGAAAAATTAGTCAAAACTGAGATTTGTAACGTATTTTTACACAACACCAACTATCAACCTGATGAACATACTTAACAAGGAAGACTATATAGAACAAGTGTCCATCGATTGTGTTATTCTCGGATTTCATGACAGACAATTGCAGGTATTATTGCCTAAAATCAAGATTCTTAAAAATATCTGGACACTGCCCGGAGGTTTCATTTTACAAAATGAAAGTCTGGATGATGCTGCTTTGAGAATCCTGGCAGAGCGAACGGGTATACGTGATATTTATCTGGAGCAATTCAGAGTCTTTGGTAGTCTGGAACGTTCATCTCCTGGGTTGATGCAGGATGTACTGGATTTTCATTGGGATAAGTTTTTAGAATCTGGATTAACAGCCGAAGATGTTGCCTGGCTGCAACGTCGGTTTATTTCGGTTGGGTACTACGCTTTGGTAGATATTCATAAAGTAGTGCCTGTTTGCTCCGAATTAGACGAGTCGTGCGAGTGGTATGATATTAAAGAATTGCCACCTTTGGCATTTGACCATGCAGAAATTGTACATAAAGCGCTCGAATATCTACGTCTGATGCTGAATCATAAACTGATAGGCTTTAATCTGCTACCCGAAACATTTACGATGAAAGAGGTACAGGATTTATATGAAACTATTCTGGATAAACCTTTTCGCCGGAATAATTTTCAGAAAATGATATTGGATCTGGATATTCTCGAACGTCTGGAGAAGAAGTTTACAGGTGCTGCTAATAAAGCTCCCTATTTGTATAGATTCAAAAATAAGGTGCCTGATGTTCCCACCTTACTTGCTGACTAATGCCATGCTTTTCAACAGATTTAAGCATTTTGCGGATTTAACCTGAATAATTGTTATTACTCATTTCTTTGGTAATATCACGGGTTACACCCAGGATATAAGAAGGTTCATTGTTTTCAAAAAAAGTTTTGCCTTTGCTCTCTATCCAGTGAATGCTTTCATCAGGCCAGATGATTCTACCCTTGAAATAGAATTCTCCTGTGGTCAATGCAGTATCATACGCATCTAATCTTACCTGTAAATCTTCGGGATGAGTATTACTGAATACTTCGTCCAGCGAAAGAATCTCATGTTTTTTAATTCCCGAAATAGCCATAAATCTATCTGAGAACTCAATGGTTCTTTCTTTCACCTGAATCTCCCAGTAACCTAAATCACTGGCTTCAATCAGAATTTTCAGCTTGGTTTCATTTTTAAGTACTTGCTCATAGCGCATCCGCTCCGCCGATAGCAGCGATTCATAGGTCAATTTCTCTTCTTCAGAGTCAATCTGTAAGGCAATCAAATCAGCGTAGCTATTGAATAAATTAATCACTGCCGGATTGTTAAATTCTCTGGGCTGTCTGTCTAAAGCACAGATTGTTCCGAAAAAGTCACCGTTTTTGCGAATAATTGGTACAGATATGTGGCTTTGGAATTTACGTAGCGCAGGAATAGGATGATTCTTATAGATCTTATCATTGGTTACATTGTCGAAAATAACGGAAACCGCATTTTCTCTGACACTATTGCAAAGTGTCTCTTTAATAGGTATTTCATCGCCTGCTTTAATCCCGAAACCTATTTTATCAAGTGCGCAGCAGCTTATCCAGCGGTGTTCGGTTACTCTGTTTACACTGGCAAATCCTGCTCCGGTAGTCTGACAAAGTACATTTAATATTGTCGGAATAAGAGGGTTATGCTCAATTGATTGAGCGTCGGTAGCAATATCTTGTTCCAAATTGGTAGATTTATTAGTTTTCGGTTTCGAATTAAAGCAAAAAAGATTAAGTATAAAAGTTTTTCAGATTAAACCTCAGACATCATTTATTCAACCTTTACCCCTCTTAAACGCAAGGCATTACCAATTACAGAAACTGAACTGAAACTCATGGCCAGCGCTGCAATCATAGGTGAAAGCAGTATACCAAAAAAAGGATATAATAAACCTGCCGCCACCGGAATGCCGAGAATATTATAAATAAAAGCAAAGAATAAATTCTGGCGAATATTTTTCATCACGGCATGACTTATGCGTTTAGCCCTCACAATCCCTTGCAAATCTCCTTTTACCAAAGTAATTCGGGCGCTTTCAATGGCAACATCGGTACCTGTTCCCATAGCAATACCAATATTGGCTTGTACTAATGCGGGAGCATCATTAATACCATCGCCTGCCATTGCAACTACCTTTCCTGCGGCTTGTAAACGTTTTATTTCATTTAGTTTATCTTCTGGTAAACAAGATGCTTTATAGGCTGATAAGTTCAGTTCTTTAGCTACTGCAGCAGCAGTATTTTCGTTATCCCCTGTTAGCATCATTACTTCAATGCCTTCGCCCATTAATGCTTTAATAGCTGTTTTGCTATCAGTTTTAATAGCGTCAGTAATGCTTATAAA
>CBIHRH010000665.1:0-3355 GCA_966212365.1 uncultured Emticicia sp.
GACTTTTTTTTCAGAATTATGTGGATTTAGTAGAAAAAAATGGCTGTTTGCTAGGAAAACAACATAGAAGACGACTTGTAGGCGTCTCCCGGGGCACATTAAGATAAGAAAATGTTATGTTCTTAGTTATCTTCTCAAATATCATTCTTTGGAATGTATATGCCCCCGGAGACGCCAGCATGTCGTCTCTACGATAATGGATACATTTAAAGAACATCTATATCTTCAAAATTTAATCTGGATAAAAACCAAAAACCCTCTCAGAATCACTTCTAAGAGGGTTTTTGATGTCGGGGTGGCCAGATTCGAACTGACGACCTTCTGCTCCCAAAGCAGACGCGATACCGGGCTACGCTACACCCCGAGGGCAGTATCTAAAAATTTGAGAGTGCAAAGGTAGAAAAATTTATTTTTAAATCAAAAATTTATTTTTAAAAAATTTCTACTCATCTCGCGGAGAGGGCGGGATTCGAACCCGCGGTACGCTTTAGACGTACGACAGTTTAGCAAACTGCTCCTTTCGGCCACTCAGGCACCTCTCCTTTCCCGTTTGGGACTGCAAATATACAGGCTCATTTTATTTAATCAAAAACTGAACCCTATTTTTTCTTAAATTTTTTCAAAATAGGCTCAACTACTCAAAATCCCGCATTATAGAAAGCTGACCGGAATGGTATAAATAACTTTTACGGGCGTATCACCTTTGAGTGCCGGATACCAGCCCTCAATCAGTTTCACCACCCTTATAGCCTCAGCATCCAGGTCTTTATCTCCTTTTTTCAATACACTAAAATCTGAGGTCTTTCCGGTTTCGTCAATGATAAAGCGCACATACACTCTTCCATTGGCTCCTCTTCTGAAAGCACTTGACGGCATCTTCAGATTTCTGGCAATGACATCCAGATAGGCGCGGCTTCCGCCAATTACCATCGGCGGGCGGCTTAGTTCCTCGTAAGTTGTATCTCTGCCACTAATCACCTGATAGGCAGTTTTAGGTGGGTCAGCTTTAAAAGAGACGAATGTCTTGTTGGTATAGTCGTAGGCCTGCTCTAATTCACCTCCGGCTAAGAAATATTTCCAGATACCCACTTTCTCGTCTTTCGCATAATCTCCGATAGTCAATACGTTCATATTGATGCCGTAGTTAATCCAGGTGCTGTCTTTCTGATTGTTTTTGTAATAGCCTTCTTCTACCAGTTTATTATTTCTCCATCTTTTATAAGAGCCATGCCGTATTTTTCTGGCATCTTTCATTACATAATATTCCTCCTTGGTATTGTCAAAAGGGAAAGGGCTGGGAGAAGCGGTTTCAGTCACTTTCTTTAATTCCTGACCAAATGCAGTTGATGCGCCAAGTATCAACGCCACGATAATTAGTTGTTTCATAGCCACTTAAAAGATTGTTTTATAGATTATACTTGTTGCGTGAAATTAAAAATATATTATCCTTATAGGGACGCCCAGTCGGGATATGTTTTAAGTCCCAGAGGGACGATATATTAAGGCCTGCAAATCTATTTCTAGGTTTATCTCAATTTTGTGCGATTCCTTCGCCATTGGCTGGTGCTAATGGCAGATGTACTACCATTATCAGTTGTTTTCGGTTTGTTTTTATTTTTTAATAATTGTGCTGCCAATACTCCTGCAATTGCCAGTTCGTTTTTGTCACTTTTTTCTTCCAGTACTTCCGGTGTGAAATACAAGCTTACGAAACGGGTATCAAAATTGCCACTTACAAAGGCTTCATGTCTTAGGGCAAATTTGCAGAAGGGCAGGGTAGTAGCTACGCCTGTTATTTTAAATTCATCAATGGCACGAATCATCTTTTCTATGGTTTCTGTGCGGTCGTTGCCATAGGTAATAAGCTTGGCTATCATCGGGTCATAATAAATCGGAATCTCCATGCCTTCCTCCATGCCATCGTCTACACGCACGCCATTTCCTTGCGGACGCACATAGGTTTGTAATGTACCAACATTCGGAAGGAAATTATTGGCAGGGTCTTCGGCACAGACGCGCACCTCAATCGAGTGACCATTTATCTGTAAATCTTCCTGCTTCATGCTCAAAGGTTTCCCTTCTGCCACATGAATCATTTCTTTTACCAAGTCAATGCCTGTGATTAATTCCGTAACCGGATGCTCTACCTGCAATCGGGTATTCATTTCCAGAAAATAGAAATCCAGATTTTCGTCTACAATAAACTCTACTGTACCTGCCCCATAATAATTACAAGCCTTCGCTACATTCACGGCACAAATCCCCATCGCTTCTCTGATGGCTGGGGTTAGTACCGCCGATGGTGCTTCTTCGATTACTTTCTGGTGGCGACGTTGGATTGAACATTCACGCTCAAAAAGATACACCACGTTGCCGTGCTGGTCGCCCATTACCTGTATTTCTATATGTTTGGGCTTGGTGATATACTTTTCAATAAAACAGGAGCCATTGCCAAAGGCTGAGATGGCCTCGCCTACCGCTCTGTCCATTTGTTCGTCAAATTCTTCTTCTCTTTCTACTACGCGCATGCCTTTTCCACCGCCTCCGGCACTGGCTTTTATCAGAATCGGGTAGCCGATTTCGGCTGCTTTGGCTTTAGCAGCCACACGGTCGGTAATGGCATCAGGCGTGCCAGGTACCATAGGTATATTATAGGAGGCTACGGCATGTTTAGACGACAGCTTATCGCCCATGATTTCGATAGACTCTGCTGATGGGCCGATGAAAATCAATCCGGCGTCTTTAACTGCTTTTGAAAAACCCGCATTCTCCGAAAGAAACCCATAACCCGGATGAATGGCATCTACGCCCAGACTTTGCGCTACAGCAATAATTTTATCGCCTAACAAATAAGATTCTTTAGAGGGGGGAGGGCCAATGCACACGGCTTCGTCGGCATATTTTACGTGCGGTGCATTTCTGTCTGCTTCCGAAAAAACGGCTACTGTTTTGATTCCCATTTCACGGGCGGTTCGCATGACACGAAGCGCAATTTCACCCCTATTGGCTACAAGAATTTTTTTGATTGTCGGCATATTGAATTATAGGCTGTAAAAGCGTTATCTGGTTGTGAGTTTATCTATTTAGAATTCAAGAAATAACCTTTCTCATAGGCCAGATTTGGCTAAAGCCGATATGGAAGATTGTTTTCCTGTTGAGGGCGTCTCAAAAGTTTTTCACGCCAAAGATTCTTTGGCTAGGCTTCGACCCCACACCCTAAATCCCTCTCCCCAACAATGGGGAGAGGGACTTTTGAGCCCTTCCCCATTGTTGGGTCGGACCGCCGAAGCGGAAGGGTTGGGATGGGGTTTTTACAAAATATTATTTTGCTTGAAAAACTTTTGAGACGCCCTCT
>CBIHRH010000666.1:0-3351 GCA_966212365.1 uncultured Emticicia sp.
TGATGTTACACAAGCCAATAGTAATGATGCCAGAATTATTATTTCTAATATAGATAATGCTACGCGATATGCTATTTCAGAAAACGGTGCTGCAGGGATAGATTATACAAAATCGATACTGATTTCAGGAAAGAGAGAAATAGAAATTAAAAACGTACCAAATCCAGCCACAGTAAAAGCTTATACCATAAGAGTTTATAATTCAGAAGACTGTTATGCCGACCAGACAATTGTTTTAGAACATGTAAACTTTGCTAATCTGACCGACTACAGCAAATTAGAATTGATTCAGGCAGTTGATATACACACACCTCAGTTAGATGAGGTAGTCACCTTCACAACATTGGTCATTAATAAAGGAAATAAGACAGCTACTAATGTAGCTGTTCAGAATATTTTGAGCAATAGTTTGAAAGTTGTTTATTTCTATGCCGATAAAGGTGTGTTTGAATCAGTAGGTGGTTTATGGGTCGTAGGAAATGTAAACGGAGGCGAAACTATCAAGCTAATTATCAAAGCTAAAGTAACTCAACCGGGTTTATCTTATTGTACATCCTATATATGGCGGCAGAATGGTGTAGAAAAAGATTTGAAAAATCCGGTAGCCAACGCAGATGAAAGCGATTATGGGGTAAGTTGCGTAAGTGTACCGGTAGAATTGAAAAAAGATGAGACCTATCGGGTTACCTTGAAAAGATATAAAGGCGTAAAATGGTATTATAAAAATGTGGCCTCTGGGCTTTATGAAGAAATCACAAAAGATACTTCACCTAATATTGCTATTATTAATAAAGATAGTTCCCTGAGTATTGCTAAAGGCGGTGAGTATACCTTTTCTAAAGCCTCTGGTACCTGTAATATAACAAGCTGTTGCCCTATATTAGTGCAAGGTTGTACTGGCCCTAAAATCGTGGTTGACTCTATCTATTGTAACAAGAAAGTTGATAGTTATAGTATAAGAGTGAAACTGGAAGGTGACGATTGGTCGCTTGTTCAGCAAATCTATGCTGGGGTTACCAATATCGGAATGCCTACTGCCTATGATTATCTGAAACGCCTGAATAAATTACCGTTGCAATCAAGTGCAGGCTATGTAGTGGCGCATAATAATGGCTTTTATACGATTGAGAATATTCCGGCTTTTATGCCAAATGTTTCTTTGGTAGCAACAGATATTACGGGTCAATGTAGCACAAGTAAGATAATTAATGCGCCAAATTGCGAATTGCCCACCGTGCAGATACCTCTCGTATTAAATCAGAACGAGACATTCTCACCTGGTTCTGCTATGCCGGCTTTCAGTGTAACAAATACAGCTAGAAATACGGAAGTACTTTGGTATGATGATGAAAAAGCCGAAAGACCTATCGCAACCGGATTGGAATTTACACCTAAGCGAGGAGGTACTTTTTATGTAGCCGCTCGGGATAAAAAGACCAAAGTAGTGAGTGAAAAGAGAGAACTAACACTGACAGAGGTACACGATACAGAAGAAGAAATGTTTTCGACTAAAGTATGTAAGTGCGAAAGTGCCACCATGAAAGCAGATGATGATTTCAGTAAAGTGACAGTTTCTGCCTTGTATCCAAATCCTGCAGATAAAGAAGTGAATTTTTATTATAGCTTACCGGATAATATTCCTTCGGCGAAATTAGTAGTTTTTAATTTATCCGGAACAATCATAGGTACTTATACCATAGAAAATACGGATACAAAAATAACAATACCTACTGCCGACTGGACAGGTGGTACTTATGTTTACCAGATACTAATAAATAATAAAAGGTTTGTAAGCAATAAGTTTATTGTAATACATAATTAGAAGACTTTGTGCAGTTGTGTGTGTATGGATGAAATAAATTGGATAATTTGACAATTAATGAGTGTATGAGATTAGCTTAGAAAGTAGTTTTTAATTTTATTAGATAAGCTTAATCTTAAACAGGAGACTAATTGTGTCCCCTGTTTTTATGGTTTTTCAAACCTTTTCCCCCCGTCCGTTTACTCTTTGTAACCCGCCTTTTATCGGATTAGTATATTCCAGATAAATATCCTGGGCATTGTATTGACCTGCCGGTAATACAATGATTTCATTTAAAACTGCTTTTGCCGATAGCGTTTTCGTAAAAACGACATCATTCTTTTTATTCCGTATTTTTACCTCAAAACTCTCACCGATTTCGAGTTTTGATTCAGCTGCTGTCAGTTTTAAGATATTCCCTTGAAGACGCCCAACAGCTGGAAACTGCCCGTTGATGATTTGCTCAGGGTGGGCAAATGCAAGTATCTTATCGGTTTTCTGCCATAAGCTATATGCTCTGTTTTCGGCCTGCATCTGATACATTTTGGCTGCCCATTGACGGTAATTGCCCAGATGACCTTCTCTTTTAGGTTTTCCCGCACCATCGCCAAAATAGTCTTGTCCAAATGGTGTTCCTTCCTGAGTAGATACATGTAAATCTGGTATAAAGTTGCCATTCAACCATGCGCCGCGTAAAGTGAGCCCTACATTTCCGCCAGTTACATTTGTCCAGATTAAGAGATTATTTAATAGTGTATAAACCAATGCTGCATGCCATTCAGAAGTTACCCGGTCGATAGGGCGATAAAGATTGGTGAAGGGATTAGATTCTAAATCGTGTCTTAGAATCCCTACAGTCTGATAGGGATTGTTGATAGCATGGATATTCTGAAAATCATCTTTCAAACCACAATCGTTGGCGAGCATCTGCAACCGGAAGAAAATTTCAGAATAATAGCCGCCAAACTGATTGATACCGTGATATAATTCAGATTTTAGTCGGTATTCTCCATAATTATGTCCTTCTGATTGAGAGATGTCTTTTCTATCACCCGCTGCTGAAAAATTAATTGATTCGCCTCTCTGGTTTTCCTGAAAAGTATCTTCTCTCAATACCCGATTACCATTCTTATCTATCAAAAACCTCCCTCGTGCGTCTTTCTTATACATAGGCGTGGTAATAGGTAAATTAACTTTCGGATAACTCACCAGAATATTATACATCAAATCTTTCCCACGAAAGTAATTATTAATGATGCCACTACTCACTTTTGCCTTATTCTCATTATAAGCATGCTTGCTGAACGGAAAGAATTTTTCGTCTAAAGAAACATTATCTCCATCATAATAATAGCCACTTTGCCAATAAGTAAAACCTTTATTGGGCGCATAGCTATAGAGAATTACTACATGTTTAGGATTATCTCTTTTTGCTGCAGTATAATAACCTTTCAGAAAAGAGCTAATCTTGGAGAAATCAGTTACACCTGCTTCAATATCAAGCATCGTATAGGCAAAAGGCACGCGTTTACCCGTTGCATCTAAAGATT
>CBIHRH010000667.1:0-3343 GCA_966212365.1 uncultured Emticicia sp.
AGAGATAATTATTAAATTGCCTGAAAATAAACCTAACCAGAAATGAAGCAACGCCTGACATCATTAGACGTTTTCAGAGGCATGACTATTATGCTGATGACTATTGTGAACAATCCGGGTGATTGGGGTAATATCTATCCACCTCTCGAACACGCCGAATGGCATGGTTGCACACTTACCGATTTAGTGTTTCCTTTTTTTCTGTTCATTGTCGGTATCTCATCGGTATTATCAATGCCCATCAAAAGATTTGATGCTTCTACTTTTGAGCGGATAATTACCCGTACTTTAAGAATTTTTCTATTAGGTCTGTTCCTGAATTTCTATTCTAAAATACATATAGGCGAGCTTACAGGCATACCATTGATGCTGATTCGTTTGGTCTTCACAGCCCTTATCGTAATGGCGTTATTAGGCGATTATGATAAACGAAAACAGTTTTTTATAGCATTGGGCCTGTTTATATTGATGATGATACTAGCTTTTGTGGCCGACGATTTCAAAGAAGTGCGTATTCCAGGGGTATTGCAGCGTATTGCCATTGTCTATATGATTGTTTCGGTGCTTTATGCTACTACTAATACTATCACTCAAATCATAGTCGGGCTTGTGTGTTTATTGGGCTATTGGGCTTTGATGGCGCTTGCGCCAGTGCCAGGTGTGGGAGCGGCCAATTTTGATAAAGGCACCAATCTGGCAGCCTGGTTAGATAATCTCTTATTGCCGGGGCACTTATGGGCCACTTCAAAAACCTGGGACCCAGAAGGTATCCTGAGTACTATCCCTGCTATCGGGACAGGTATTGCCGGATTATTAACAGGTACATTGCTCACCAATAATTTCGATAAAAATAAGAAAGCTATTTATCTGCTTACAGCAGGTGTAGTGAGTGTCATGATTGGTTTCTTATGGGACATGGTGTTTCCGATCAACAAGGCGCTTTGGACAAGTTCTTTTGTGCTATTCACTGCCGGATGGGCCTTGCTGGTATTGGGTATTTTGTATTTTGTAATTGATGTTATACGCTTTGATTTCTGGACCAAACCTTTTGTGATTTTTGGGGTGAACCCGATGGTCGTGTTTTTCTTTTCGGGTATTATCCCCCGCGCACTGAATTCGATTAAAATACTAGTTGAGGATAAAGAACCGATGGGTTTAATTTCGTGGATATATGAATATGGTATTGCCCCATTATTTACTGAGCCTAAAAATGCTTCTCTGGCAGGAGCTTTGGTATATGTGCTTATCTGGTTTGTTATTCTATGGCTTTTTTATCGGAGAAAATTAATATTTAAAGTATAGATTTCGTTTCTTAGTACAAATTTTTCACTATGAGCCTGTTTATCGAAATTTCAGCATTAAGTGTTCCCTAAAAATATCGTCTTGGTAGAGACAGGGCATTGCCCTGTCTACGTGTACGTCTCTTAGGCCTTTATTATGTACAATTTGATAAATGAGGTCTCTTCAACCTTAATTTAACAATGAAAAAATTATTGATTTCTGCTTTAACTATTTGTGCTATCAATGCATCGGCACAAACAGGAAAATGGGTAAAATTATTTGATGGAAAAACCACCACTGGCTGGCATACCTGGCAAGCAAAGGAAGTAAAAGGCTGGCATGTAATGAACGGCGTGCTAATGACACACGGTGGCAGCGGTGATCTTGTTTCAGATAAAGAGTATGGCGACTTTGAATTGGAGTTTGAATTTAAAGCTGCCCCTAAAGGCAATAGCGGAGTAATTTATAAAGTATTAGAAACACCTGATGCAAAATCAAGCTATATGTCCGGCCCTGAGTATCAGATTATTGATGACGTAAATTATCCGGCGAAATTAAAGGATTCGCAGAAAACAGCCTCTAACTACGATTTACAACCACCAAAGGATTTTAGCATCGTAAAGCCTGCCGGACAATGGAATAAGGGCAAAATTGTAGTAAAAGACGGCCATATTGAGCACTGGCTGAATGGAGAAAAAGTAGTGGAATATGAATACGGCAGCACCGATTGGCATTCAATGGTTGCAAAAAGTAAATTTCCAACCTGGGAGTATGCTAAACCTCATGACAAAGGTAAAATAGCCTTACAAGACCACGGCGATAGCATATCATTCAGAAATATCAGAGTGAGAGAATTATAATTCTCTTTGATAGATTATATAAGCGAAAGAGGAGGGTTATCGGCCCTCCTCTTTCGCTTATATTGACAGGTATTAGAATTTGAAAGTAACACCTAATGAAGTATATGGGAAGCCAGCTTCTGCATATACACCTAATTTTTCTTTGAAATAGTAACGAGCTCCTGCATAACCTCCAAAATAGATTCCGGCAGCAGCACCGCCATAGTAATTGGCGTAAGCATCATTATATTTTACGATTCTGGCACCACCGGCTAATCCGACATAAGGGTCAAACTTATTATCGTCAATGCCTAAAGCTTCATTCACAAATTTACCGATGTGAACCGCTCCTCTAACGCCAACTCCGATATAAGTTACGCGATAATCGTTTACAAGGTATCCATAGTTTCTTGAAGAGAAAGCGCCACCAACGCCAACGCTTACTAATTCGTGTATGCCTACATCAAAAGAGGCGTTAGCTCCAACTCCGTATCCTAATCCAAGACCTACGTTCAGGTTTTTTGTGCCTTTTTGGAATGCCTGTGCTTGTGTGTTTTCTGCAAAAATGCAACATAGAATTGCAACAGCAGCAATGGTAAGTAAATTTTTCATAACAACGTTTTTTTAATTAGAAAGCCGAAAATTAGGTAATGTAGAATATACGAACACTATTTTTTGACATGAATTGCATGAAATTTATATTAAACGGTCGGAAAACGTGTTTAAGTTGTCAGTGCGGAAAGGATATATTATTGCGAAACCTCGTCTAAAATCTGGTTATACACTTTTGATCGACGTTTCTTTTTCTGGTTTTCGGCAATCACTTCGGCCTTTTTGTATCCACCCATATAATAGCGCTGAAACCAGGGTACCATTGTAATAAAAATGTCTAAAGGTGCAGGGCTACCTATAGCTGCCAGAATGCCCCAGGTTACTACGCCCCCGGTTAGTAATAACGAGTTAAAACCATTTTTTACGTCTCCGGCATAGAACTGACCCAAACCCGGAAGGATAATACTCAATACCTTAGCTTTCTTAGGGTTCAGGCGACTTATTTTATCATTCTTAACGAATAGTTGTTCTATTTTTTGTTTACCATCTACATTATTCGCATCAACCAGCGCCAAAAACTCTTTTTTTGATTCTTCATATTTCTCTGTCGAAAAATGCAGAATAGCTGAGTAAAAGGTTTTACGCCTTTGCTGTTCCGGAGTGATTCGGTC
>CBIHRH010000668.1:0-3342 GCA_966212365.1 uncultured Emticicia sp.
TCAATACCAAAGTGGGCTAAGGCACCTGAAAATTCCTGTTTGAGCGAGGTATTGAGCTTAAACTTAGGAATGCTATTAACAGCTTCTTTAGCCCAGTAGTTTTTCAGATATCGTAAACGGGCTTCTTTGCGGGCATTGCCAATGGCCAATTGAAAATTAAGGGCTTGTCCTATGGCCTGCTCAATCATAAATGGCCTTGTACCCAGATTCTCAAATTTCCTTATATTATCCGAATTAGGCTTATCGTTTGGTATCAACGGGAATACTTTGTTGATTTTCTCTTTCTTCATCCATAGCATACCAGAGCCTATCGGTGCTGAAAGCCATTTATGTAAACTTGTTCCATAATAATCGCCTCCTAAGTCCGGGATTTTGTATTCCAGATGTGCGAATGAATGGGCTCCATCAATCACTACTTCAATACCTCTTTTATGCGCTTCGTCGGCTATGCGTTTAGCGGGCAGAATTTGTCCGTTCCAGTTAATGACATGCGTAATATGTACTACTTTGGTTTTGGGTGTCATTTGCTCTACAAACTTTTTCACTATCAAATCATTATCTTCGGCAGGCAGGTCTAACTCTACATAATTGATTTTTAGTCCTTCTCTTAACTCCCGTTGTCTATAGGCATGCAGCATATTCGGGTAATCGTAGCGTGTCATTACAATTTCGTCACCTTTCTGCAAAGGCAATCCTAATATAATGGTGTCTAATGCTTCGGTAGCATTGCGGTTAATAGCAATTTCTTCCGGTGATACTCCTGCATATTTAGCCAGGTTTTCTCTGAGTGGTTCTCTGCCCTGGTCCAGGATACGCCACATGAAATAGCTGGGTGCTTCGTTGGCAAATTTACCATAGCGCTCCACAGCATTTTGTACTACCAATGGTGCCGGGCTAACGCCTCCATTATTGAGGTTTATGATTTGGGGTGAAACCGTGTATGCCTGTTGAATCTGGTACCAGTAATCTTCGTCAGTAGCTAATTCTTGGGGTGTTTTGTTTGGGCTTAGCTGGCTGATGGTTAAGAGATTTTCAGCAGAAAGAGCATTCAAAGATGGTATACGAGATGCTCCTGTAAAAGCCGATAGTTTTTGGATGAAGTGCCGACGTGAAGCCATTGTAGTTTGTGTCAGGTATTGAGTATATGCGAATATAATGAAATTGATAGTGAAAGCAAATGGAGAAGATCTTATTTACTGGATATTCTATTGAATATCTATCAAATACTTGTTTAAATGCTATATGGTTAAACTTTGTATGGCGCGAACTGGAAGTTCTCGCCACAATTAAATAGACACAAAAAAATCCCAACCATTCGGCTGGGATTCTTATTTGCACTACTCTGCGCTACTATTCTAAACTCAAACCATAACAAGTCGTACGCGATGCACTTTGATAAGTGCCACAAATCATTACGCCTTCATCCCCGTTTTCTTTCGCTTCTTTAATGGCTGCCTTGAAGTCGTTTACTGAGCTAACTTTACGCTCACCTACTTTCAATACTACAAATCCTTCGCGCATTTGGGTATAGTCTGCAATATCACCATCATAGATTCTTTTCACTACTACACCACCCGATACACCGAATTTTTGTTTTTCTGCTGATGAAAGTTCGGCCAAATCCACACCTAGTTTTTCGAAAGTACTATTGCTGGCTAAAGCTTCTTTTTTCAGGAAATCTTTGCCGCCATCACGGTTGCGTAAGGTTACATCGAAGTCTCTCAATTTACCATCGCGTGCTACTGTAACTACTGCAGATTCACCCGGGCGTTTACGACCAATCATTTCCTGTAATCTTGGACCGCTCTTGGTATCTACACCATCTACTTTCACAATCACATCACCTTTCTGGATACCGGCAGCTTTAGCAGCGCCATTGTCAATTACATCGGCTACATAAATACCTTCTGATACTTTCGAGCCCACTTCTTCTGCACGCTTGCTGTCCAATTCCACAAGGTTGATACCAAGGTAACCGCGTTGTACATTACCGAATTTCACGATATCAGCTGTTACTTTCTTCACGATGCTAGATGGAACTGCAAAAGCATAACCTGCATAAGCACCGTTCGGGCTGGCGATGGCTGTATTAATACCGATTAGTTCACCTTTCAGGTTTACCAAAGCACCACCACTATTACCAGGGTTTACAGCTGCATCAGTCTGAATAAATGACTCGATAGCATCTGATGTTTTTTGTTGACGATCATCGCCATAACGTCTGAACATCTGTTGTTGTTTCTGTGCCAGGATACCAATGTTACGACCTTTTGCACTTACAATACCTGCTGTTACAGTTGATTCTAAGTTGAAAGGGTTACCTACTGCTAATACCCACTCACCTACTTTCACATTATCAGAGTTAGCAAATGTCATGGCAGGGAAGTTTGAACCTTCTATTTTAATAACTGCGATGTCAGTCGATGGGTCTGTACCTAAAACCTTCGCTTTATACGAACGGTGGTCAGAAGTAACAACCTCCAATTCATCTGCACCTTCTACTACGTGGTTATTAGTAGCGATATAACCATCATTTGAGATAATTACACCCGAACCCGAAGATTCCTGTTGTTGGCTACCGCCACCACGTGGCATACCAAATGGAGAATCATCGCCAAAGAAATCATCGAAGATAGAACGTTGCTGACGAACCATACGAGATGATTTCGCTTTAATATGTACTACTGATGGAGTAGATAGTTCTGCTGCATAAGTGAAATCACCTGGTGCAGCGCCACCTCCCGGAAAATTGGCTAAACGATTAATAGAGGTTGGTGATGAGGCTTCGCTAAAAATTACATCCTTTCCTTCAAAACCCAGCATACGATACCCACCTATGGTAACGATACTACTGGCCAAAGCAATACCGATTGTTTTTAATGTGTTGTTCATAGTTCTTTACTGCTGATTTAAAACTGAATTATTCTGATTACACTGACTGGAATTCCAATCATTAGTAAAATATTTTCAAATCTTATCCTCTGTGTTATAGGTTAACAAAAATACTATTTTTTTGTTTTCTACAAATTTAACGCAAAAGCATTTATGATAATTCGTAGCGGTATGGATTTTTAACAAATTTTAACTATAGGACTTTTAATTACTAATAAAGGGCAAGAAACCTTTGGAATCCTGCCCTTTTCTCAACTATTTAGTTTGCTTATGCAATTTCAATTAAACGTGGTTCTTTTGGTTTTGCTTCCTCTTTTTTAGGCAATGATAAACCTAAAACGCCTTCGTTATAAGAAGCCACGATTTTATCGCCATCAACCGTTTTTGGTAAAGTAAACGAGCGTTTGAATTAAGAATAATTAAATTCTTTAATGGTATACTTACCGTTTT
>CBIHRH010000669.1:0-3342 GCA_966212365.1 uncultured Emticicia sp.
GGGCTTTAAAAGTCTCCCTCTCTTCCTTCAAGGAGAGGGAGATTTAGAGGGTGAGAAAAATTCACATATTTACTTCTTCTTCCGCGGTTGCAGAAAATACAAAATCCCTCCTACCGACGCTACCAGCAGTATTATCAACAATATCTTCTGCAAATTCCCCTCATTCGGGTTCTCTAATAATTTTCTGATTTCATTTGCCTGATAACCCGTCCAGACGGCTAAGACCGTGCGCGGAATCATTCCTAAAAAGCCTCCTAATAGTATATTTTTCAGCTTTGCTCCTGATAAAGCAAAAACGAAGTTGGTTAAAGCAAAAGGTAAGGCAGGCGATAACTTGGCAAAGAAAATAATCTTTAATTCCTGTTCTTTGATATTATCTAATATCCCCTTAACTCTCTTATTTTCTGACAAATAAGTTTTGAAACGGTCTTTATCCAACCAACGTGTCACCATATTTACCAGAAATATAGCTGTCATGTTTAAGGTAAACACAGGCAGAATGGCATACCAGCCTAAAAAATAACCAAAAACCAATGCTAAATAAGTAGGCGGCGTAATAGCCACTGCAGATGTAACGCAGCAAATAAACGTAATAATTGTCCAGGCTTGCTCATTATAGCTTCCAATCTCTACCTCGTGAGCAGCTACCCATAAAGTAATAATGGAAGTGAAAATAAGCGGAACAATCGTTAAGAAAACCGATGAAATAAGCGCAAATGAGTATTTTCTGATCTGTTTCAAGCGTGGCCGGGTATTTAAGCCGCAAAATTACAAATTAGAAAACCTCCAAGCTATATTTTAGAAGAGAAATCCGAAACGTAAGGTAACAGGAGAGTTACTAACAAACAAACCTTGTGGACTGATAAATCCATTATTTGGATACCCAAGATTATACATGAGACTCAGATAGCTTCCTCTTTGTCCTTGTCGGTTTTGATAGAAGCCTGCACCTATCAATGGAGATCCTCCCCATTTCTTTTTGTCAGCTTTGGAAGGATCCAGCGGGTCAGGGATATATGAGTAGAATTGGTTAGAACGGGCGTTCATCATTTCATACTCGGCATGTGCAAAAATTGAGCGGAATAGTTGCTGACGAATAAAAAGTCTTGGCCCGTATATAAAATTGCCATTATTGTTGAATGTACCCTGATAAATCAGATTCGCACCTACTCCTACTACCGTACCTTTATCACTTACTTCATACCCCACCATCGGAGACACGTCAATATAAAATGCGCCCCAGAAGCCAGCCCAGACACCGCCACCATAGCGTAATTTATCTTTCCAGGCAGGTTTAGGTTGTTCAAAAAATGCAGGTTTTTCTTTTTCTTGTGGTTCTTCTTCTTGCGAAAATGCAGCAAATGCACAAGTGATGAGGGTAATGGTTAAAAAAATTTTACGCATGCGTTAATGCAGTGGTTTCTTGTAAAAAATCAGGCAGTTTAATGGTCTCTAACAATCGTTCTTCAAGCATATTTGCCCACTCTTGTAAATAAACGATTACATCTTCACGAACATTGTGACGCAAATAACGTTTTTCTACGGGCAAACGCATTAAGATTTCTTTGTCTGAAAGTTTCTCCAGATTCTGCAAATCTTCTATTGAAAAGCCCGATGTTAATAAATCAAAGATTATCAGGTCAATAGGCATAGTACTGGTTTCGCAATAGTCGTTCAGTTGCTCGTTCCAGTCTCCGTGGCCTTGCATGGCATAGGCATGAATTTCGGCTTTGGTTCTGCGCGTAACTTCTTGTGCCAGATTGCCGCAATTACAACTACCCATATGCCCCCACATATACTGGCTGCCACTTTGCAATTTAGCAGCCGTGCGACGAATTGCCTCTATGATTTCTGTTTTTGCTTGTGCCATTATGCTATCTATTTAACTCCCTTATCTGCCTCCCATGAACCCTGTAATTTACGGATATAAATAATCTGTCCGGTATGATAAGCATTATGTGTACCGATATGGGCTATAGTCGAATACATTTCTTTCAATTTGGCTTCATCCGTTGCCTCCACGAACTTCTCTAAATCTGCCAGAACAGCGTCTAATCTTTTAATAACATCTTCCCAGCTTTTTTTATCAAAATTAGTAAAGGTTTTATCGTTATCACCATCAAATTTAGCCACTTCTTGTCCTTTAAAATTGGCTAATACTCGTCCATTCCAGAATAGTAAATGATGAGCCAATTGTCCAATGGAATGATTGCCTTTGCCATCATTCCAGTTGGCCTGTTCGGCTGTTAAGCCTGCTAAGGCAATATTCACAGGCACAAACCAGTCTTTATCGGTATGTGTTGTTTTCAATTGCTCTAACAAAATAGATTTGAGTGTTGGTTCAGGTTTTGTTTGCGCCATTGCTAAATGCGAGATAAGGAGTAATAGAAGTATCTTTTTCATAATAATAAGGTTTTATTTATGAAATTACGATTTCTGTGGGGTTTTGGCAAGGGTTGCGGGAAATTTTGTACGTGTGTATGACGATTTTTTAAATCGTCGTTTGCAAATTTGATTACTCAACTAAATTTTATCAAATTTTCAACTCCCAAACGATTTAAAAAATCGTGATACAATTAAAACTGCGAGCTGGAAGCGACCGTCGCCCGGCTCGCGCCACAATTTTATATCAACACAATATCATTAGCATTTGCCACTTCAAAATTCTGGGTTTTCAGATTATCCAGTAATTCATTCGATGGTACTTTAGTACGGGCAACCCCTACCATTATTCCGTGACTATCGGTTATTTCTACTACCTCACCTGCTTCAAAATCACCTTTTACCTTTTTAATACCTACGGCTAATAAGCTACTGCGCTTTTGCAAAGCTTTTACTGCTCCGGCATCTACCTGCAAGGTACCTACGGCAACACTACCACTAGCTAACCATTTATTGCGGGATGATAGATTGGCCACCTGCGCTGAAAACTCACTCCCGGCCTCTCCTTTTATAGCTTTCAGGATACCATCTTCGGTTTTCATGCCAAAGATTATTACTCTGATACCCATACGGGTTGCCAGTTTGGTAAAGGTAAGTTTTGATGCCATACCGCCAGAACCCAAAGCTGATTTACTATTATCTACCAAACCTAATATCTGGTTATCGATGGTTTCTATTTTTCTGATGATATTTTTCCTTTTGAACCTGCGTCAATCCCGCCATGCCCAGCATCAATAACAATAGTTTTTAAGGGAAGGGTATTTTTAAAAGAAACGCTTATTCTTTTCACCAAATTTCCCATTATTCGCTAGTGGTCTTTTTTGGGGAAAAACAGAGAATAAGAGAGAAAAAGAGACTCCGATTAGTATGGGCGAATCGAATGGAGAAAAGGAAATAAAG
>CBIHRH010000670.1:0-3326 GCA_966212365.1 uncultured Emticicia sp.
TACATATTTCGCCTATTTTTATGCTAAGTTAATTCATTTTTCGCAAAGAGTCGTTTTGTTATAGCGAAAAAAGTTTTGATATTTGACCCAAATTGAAACAAACTAATAAACCCAGGCACCCATGAGTTCTACGCTTGCCCTAACCATTCTCATTATTTATTTTTTAGTGCTGATTGCCATTTCTATTTATACTGCCAGAGGCGCCGACACCAATACTTTTTTTACTGCCAACCGCCAATCGCCCTGGTATTTAGTGGCATTTGGTATGATAGGAACATCAATTTCGGGGGTAACGTTCGTTTCTGTACCCGGTGCTGTTGGAAAAATCCAATTTTCTTACTTTCAAGTGGTTTTAGGCTACGCTGTAGGTTATTGGGTAATTGCCACAATACTTATGCCCATGTATTACAGGCTGAACCTGATTTCGATTTACGGGTATCTCGAAAAACGCTTCGGTTTCTGGTCTTATAAAACGGGTTCTGCTTTTTTCCTGCTTTCTCGCACGGTTGGTTCTGCCGTAAGAATGTATGTAGCTGTGCAGGTATTACAATTAGCTATTTTTGAAGACCTGGGCGTGCCTTTTGAATTGACTGTGTTGATTGCTATGGGTCTAATTTTTGTCTATACTTTCAAAGGTGGAGTAAAAACCATCATCATTACCGATACTCTGCAAACATTCTTTCTGCTGACGGCACTTGTTATGACTATTTATCTGATAGCCAAACAATTGAATCTGACAGCAGGTGAAGTATTAACAACTGTTACCGACAGCCCGTATGCAAAAATTTTTGTATGGGATTGGGCGAATAAACACCATTTTGTAAAAGACTTTTTATCTGGTGCTTTCATTGCCATGACCATGACCGGGCTTGACCAGGATTTAATGCAAAAAAACCTAACCTGCAAAAGCATTGGCGAAGCACAGAAAAATATGTTCTGGTTTTATGTGGTATTAGTATTCGTCAATCTGCTTTTCTTAAGTTTGGGCGTGTTACTATATGTATATTCAGAGCAAATGGGTTTCCCGATTCCTGCTAAAACCGATGATTTATACCCGTCGTTAGCTTTAGGTAATCATTTTGGTACATTGGCTGCGGTTACATTCTTACTAGGTATTACTGCCGCTACTTATGCCAGTTCAGACTCGGCTCTCACGGCGCTTACTACTTCTTTTTGTGTTGACTTTCTTAAATTTGAAAACCGCTCAGAAAAAGAAAGACAAACACTGAAACACTGGACGCACATCGGTTTTACTGGCGTATTTATTATAGTAATTGTAATCTTCAAAGCTTTGAATAGCCAGGAAGTGATTTCAGCAGTATTTAATATTGCTGGATATACTTATGGGCCTTTATTAGGTTTGTTTGCCTTTGGCTTATATAATAGACGTCCGGTTATTGATAAATTTGTTCCGTTTATCTGTATCGCTTCACCAATCCTTACTTACTTAGTAGAAGAACTTAGCATTAAATTCTTTGAATTTGAATTTGGTTTCTCTAAACTGATGCTCAATGGCTTCATCACTTTTGTAGGCTTGTGGCTATTCTCAAGCAATAAATCAAAAGAGGTGAAAGAGAATGTATTAGCTTAAATTGGATTTAATCAAAAGCGAGATATTGTCGTATCTCGCTTTTTTATGTATAAACTACGAAACCATATCAATGCTTAAAAACTGATATATTCTTTTCGTGCTTATGCTTAAATAAGAGAGCAAAAAGCACCGCTACTACCAACGAATAGGCAGCAAATGTCAACCAGATGCCTTTCCACTCTTTCGTTCCATCAGTATAAGTAAAATATGCCTGAATAATAAATCCACTGATTAAACTACCTGAAACTGCACCAAAACCGTTTACCATCATCATAAATAAACCCTGGGCACTGGCTCGTATTTTAGAGCTGGTATAAGTTTCGATAAACAATGAGCCCGAAATATTGAAGAAATCAAAAGCCATTCCGTATACAATACAAGACAGAATAATCATCCACAAGCCACTTCCAGGATTCCCATAGGCAAATAGACCAAAACGCAATACCCAGGCAATCATACTAAAAAGCATTACCTGCTTAATACCAAATCTCTTCAAAAAGAATGGAATTGCCAGAATGAATAAGGTCTCTGAAATCTGGGAGATAGACATAATAATGGCCGGATATTTTACGGCTATTGTATCTTTATACGTAGCATTTGTAGCGAAATCATGCAAAAAGGTATCGCCATAGGCATTGGTTAATTGTAGAGCAGCCCCCAAAAACATAGAGAAGATAAAAAACAAGGCAATTTTACTGTCTTTAAACAAAAGAAAAGCATTCAAACCAAGCAATTCACCAAAAGTCTTTTTATCCGTTTGAGCGGCGAGGGGAGGACAATTAGGCAAGGTAAATGAATAAATAGCCAACGTTACGGCTGCCCCGGCAGCGATATAAAACTGATTAGCAGAAGTCTCGTTACCTGTAAGGCTTATTACCCAGAGGGCTACTACAAATCCAACTGTACCCCATACCCTGATAGGCGGAAAATCATTAACTATATCAGTTTGCGTATTGTTTAAGATGGTATAGGCAATTGAATTTGAGAGGGCTAAAGTAGGCATGTAAAAGATAGTTACCAGCAAAATAACCCAGAAAAATTCGTGAGGATTATTGGCCTGCGGTATGTAAACTAAAGCTGCAGCACCCAGTAAATGCAAAATAGCATATAATTTTTCGGCACTCACCCATTTATCTGCAATGATTCCGGTTAGGGTAGGCATGAACAAAGAAGCGATACCCATCGTTGAAAAAATTGCTCCGAATTCTGCTCCAGACCACCCTTTATTCTGGAACCAATAGGCACCTATAGTAAGGAGCCAACAAGCCCAAATAAAAAACTGAAGGAAATTCATGATGATAAGCCTGAACCTGATACTCATTTTAAAATTGTTTTGGTTATTTGTTAAAGGTTAATTGGTAAAATAAGACTTGCTAAAAGTTTGTTATTAATAAACACTTCTTATTTTTGGGCAAGCAAAGCAAATCTTGATTATTTAAAAATACGTGCTGAAAGTGTGAGTTGCAATAAAAACCAACACTTGCCGTTTTGTAAAAAATAGGCTTTTAAGAGCTTGATAGCTGAGAAGCTCTTTTTAAAATGAGAAAGATTCTGATAATTCCTGTAAAGCGTTCCATATAGAGTTTAGGTATATTTATTAATTTTTAACACAGTTTATTGATTAGTTTTACCTAAGAATTCTTTTTTTGTGTTTATTTTTAAGAGTTCAGCCGTGAATTAAACAAATTTTCTTGAATTGAGCACATTTTGGTATGTTTTTATCTTACTTTAAATG
>CBIHRH010000671.1:0-3323 GCA_966212365.1 uncultured Emticicia sp.
GATTCTATGGCAGGGATAATCCCCTCTAATTTGGTCAATTCAAAACCTGCTTCGATAGATTCGTCGTCAGTAATAGCATAGAATTTTGCTCTGCCTGAATCCCATAGATGGGCATGTAAAGGACCAATGCCCGGATAATCTAATCCGGCAGAGATACTATGTGGTTCTACAACCTGACCATCTTCTGTTTGCATCAGGATGCTTTTACTTCCATGTAGTACACCCGGCTTGCCTAAGAACGTAGTAGCTGCTGACATACCTGAATGAATGCCATGCCCACCTGCTTCGGCAGCAATGAGTTTTACATCCAGCTCATCTAAGAAATGATAGAATGCTCCTGCTGCATTAGAACCACCACCTACGCATGCTATTACATAATCTGGGTTTTCTTTACCTGTTTTTTCTAATAACTGCGAACGCATTTCTTCTGAAATAACTGATTGGAATCGGGCTACCATATCCGGGTAAGGGTGAGGACCAACTACACTTCCGATGATATAGTGTGTATCTACCGGATTATTAATCCAATGTCTTAATGCTTCATTTGTCGCATCTTTCAAAGTTTTTGAACCGCTGGTTGCCGGACGAACCTCTGCACCTAACATTTTCATACGAGCCACATTCGGTGCCTGGCGCTGAATGTCTATTTCACCCATATACACGATACATTCCAGGCCCATCAAAGCACAAACGGTAGCTGTTGCTACTCCATGCTGACCTGCGCCTGTTTCGGCTACTATCTTATGTTTGCCCAGACGTTTGGCTAATAATATCTGCCCGATAGTATTGTTTACCTTGTGGGCACCTGTATGGCACAGGTCTTCACGTTTCAAGTAAACATTGGTTTTATATTTTTCTGATAAACGCGTAGCATAATACAGAGGAGTAGGACGACCCACGTAATTCTTCAACAAATCCTGAAATTCTTCCTGAAAATCAGCTTGTTGAATGATCTGCAAGTAGTTTTGCTGCAATTCCTCTACATTCGGATGTAACATTTCAGGAATATAGGCTCCACCGAATTTTCCATAATAGCCTTTTGCATTTACTGCAAAGGCTGTTGCTTGTCCTTTATGTTGTTCTGTACTCGTCATCTTTTATTGTTTTTCTATAGTAAATTTTCTATCATACCTGCACACTTTTTCGTTCCCGCATTTTTGTAATCAGTTCCGCTATTTTGTCGATGTCTTTAACACCAGGTTCAACCTCAAATTTGCTGTTTACATCAAGTGAATAAGGCTTAGGTGTAATGCTTGCCAGTTCGTCTAAATTATCAAGGCTGATACCACCTGCTAAGAAATAAGGCTTCTGGTTATCATACTTTTTCAGAATGCTCCAGTCGAATGTCACGCCATTGCCACCATAGCCATCTCCTTTGGCATCAAACAAAAAGAAATCAACGTGTGGTTTGTAGTTGTTTAATTGACTGAAAATAAATGATTCATCTAAACGGAATGCCTTGATGATGTTTACCCCTTTCATACGCAGATTTTTGCAAAAATCGGGGGTTTCATTGCCGTGCAATTGCACATAGTTCAACCCATATTTTTTGACATTCTGCAAGATGTAATCAACCGTTGCATTCACAAAAACACCCACTTTCCTGATTTCTCTGGGTATAGACTGAATCAATTCAGCATCTAAAGTATTACCAACGAATCGCGGAGACTTATCGTAAAAAATAAAGCCGATAAAGTCAGGTTTTAATTCAACCAGTGCTTTAATGTTTTCGGCATCACGCATGCCACAGACTTTCAGTTTCATAAAAAATATTTCCTTGCCCCCAAAGGAAATTTAATTTTACTCATACTCGGGACAAAAGCATGAACTTTAGAAAAACCTATAAAAAAAGACGTCAAAATTAACATTTTTTCTTAGATTTTAGCAATAAATTCAGCGAGTTTTGCGCCTGGATTTTCGTCTTTCATAAAGGTTTCACCAATCAGAAATCCTTTGTATCCAACGGCTTTCAATTGGTTAATTGTTTCAGGCTGACTGATACAACTTTCTGAAATCTTTACAATCCTTCCCGGAATTTTATCCGCCAATCCCAATGACGCATTAACATTGTTTTCAGCAAAGTTTTTCAGATTTCTATTATTCACGCCAATAATATCCACATTGGCTAAAGGACTTCTCTCTAATTCTTCCTCATCGTGAATCTCCAACAATACTTCCAAACCCAATTCATGTGCTTTATTACTTAATTCTTCTATCTGAGCCGGGCTTAAACAAGCAGCTATCAATAAGATCACATCAGCGCCCCAAGCCTTGGCTTCATAGAGTTGATAAGTATCAATCATGAAGTCTTTTCTTAAAATTGGTGTATCAGGATTAGCGGCTCTGGTTTTTAATAAATCTTCTTTTGTGCCCCCGAAAAAATCAGTATCGGTTAATACGGATAAGCATGCTGCCCCTGCTTTTGCATAGCCATTGGTAACAAATTCAACCGTCAGTTGGTCGTTAATAATCCCTTTTGATGGAGATTTACGCTTATGCTCGGCTATAATTCCCGAAGAACCATCAGCTTTCAATCTGGCACTGAGCGAAATGGTTTTTCTTGAAAAAAGAGGCTGTTTGGCCAGATCTTCTATTGAGATTTTACTTTTAGCTTCGGCTACTTCTATGGATTTTTGTGCTACTATTTTATCTAAAATGGTCATGTCTTAGGTATTCTATTCTGCAAAAACTTCTTTTAAACTGATGGATAATTCGGGAAATATGGTAGAACTGATAAGGTCATCTTCAGTAAAAGGTTGTAGGCCGATATACTTTCCATTTTCATTCAGTATGTAGACAAATATTGCCTTATCGTTCGGTTCCACTAACCAGTATTCTCTTACTCCATTCTCCTGATAGACCTCAAATTTATCTTTCATTTCTTTCTGAGTATTACCAGGCGAAAGAATTTCAATAATCAAATCAGGCGCACCTACACAACCCTGTTCATCTAATTTTTCGCTATCACAAATCACACATAAATCGGGTTGAACAACCGTATAAATTTTGTCAGATTTACTTTTTCTGGAAGGAGTAAGCCGTACATCAAACGGAGCGGCAAACAAATGACAAGGAGTTTTCTTAAAAAAAATGCCAAATTCAAGTGTCAAATTCAAAGAGACTCTCTGGTGCTTCAAGTTAGGCGCAGGAGACATTCTGAACACTTTCCCTTTGATAATTTCTACGGTTTCATCAAATGCCCATTTCAGATAATCAGCATAAGTATAAAAACCATTTAAGTCTAAGTCCTCTATTTTGTTCATGGCTCAATGAGTTTTTTTAGGCAATTTAACGCTTTTTTACTTTCCAAAGATTCTTTGGCT
>CBIHRH010000672.1:0-3322 GCA_966212365.1 uncultured Emticicia sp.
CAGTTTATTGGCTTCTGCATTGCACTCCCGCACACCAGATAGTTTTTTGATTTCTCTGATGAAATGCGACTGGTCAGCAAAATTTTGCTCAGGAAATAACTTTCCATCTTTAATCTGCTTAAATGATGCCCTGAACCTTAGAATATTACAATAAGCTTTCAACGAAAGTCCATATTGCTGGGTAAAATATCTGTTTATCTGTCTGCTTGTCCAATACACCCGGTCAGAAAGTTCTTTCACACTCATCCCCCCATTTGACTCATAGATAAGCCTGAAAAGTTTTCGTTTACGTTCATCAATATTATTCTTTAAATGGTTTTGTATCTGTAGTGTAGCTTTCTGACAGAAACGCTCAAAATCATTTAAGTCGCCAACGTCAAAACTCCAGAAATCAATAGGTAGACTAAGCGTGTTATCCAATAAGTCGGCTATTGTTCTCTTTAATACATATTCAGTAGCTAAGGGTTTGAAACTTATGGCAAGAGTTAATAAATTGGGTGAAATAGTGGCTTGTGTAGGTTCGGTTTCCAACCCTAAAAGCGTAATATGAAACGGTTCATTTGCCGATTTTGACAAGAATAAATCGATGCGACCATCAGGTACGATTACTACCTCTTTCTCTTCTTCCGACTGGTTGTGTAATAGCCAGAAACTTTCTACAAAGTCCGCAATAGTAGAGTCGGGTTTAATATATTTTGTTAACAGTGACATGATTCAATTTGAGGCTATTTTCACGGAAATATCGTAATTATTGCTATACTTGCCTCAGATTTTATTTCAATTCTAATGAATTTCCTTTTTGTATGTAGCAGAAATCAATGGCGCAGCCCAACTGCTGAAGCTATTTTTCAAAATCATGAATATCATCAGGGACAGAACCAAGTGCACGTATCAGACTGACTGAAAAACTATTGCAATGGTCTGATATGGTTTTTGTAATGGAGAAAAAACATAGGCAACGCATTCAACAAAAATTCCCCAACCTCGTTAATGAGAAAGAAATCGTTGTCTTGGATATTCCTGACGAATACCAGTTTATGGACGAAGAACTCATTATGTCGTTGAAAACAGCGGTTTCGCCGTATTTATAAATTTTTTTTCGACCTTATTGAAAGTTATCATTTGCAATTATTAAATTTAAGAATTCAACCAAGCGGATATCACCGTAATCTATCAAAAACCTATCAGTATTACTATGAAAAGAAGAGACTTCTTGCAAAAAGGAGCCATGGCTCTAGCAGCCTCCACTGCCTTATCTCATGAGCTGTTTGCAGCCAAAAAGAAAGGAGAAATGGTGGGCGTGCAGCTCTATTCAGTGCGTGATGATATGAAAAAAGACCCACTGGGCACTTTGAAAAAAGTAGCCGATATGGGTTATAAAAACGTTGAACACGCCAACTATGTCAATCGTAAATTCTATGGGTATTCGGCTACAGAATTTAAAAAAGTATTGGATGATTTAGGCTTGAAAATGCCAAGCGGACACACCGTAATGGGCAAGCAACATTGGGATGAATCGAAAAACGATTTTACAGACCTTTGGAAACAAACAGTTGAGGATGCAGCTATCTGCGGACAAAAATATGTAATCAGTCCCTGGTTAGATGTTAGTCTTCGCAAAGACATGGACGCGCTGAAACGCTTCATGGATGTTTTCAATAAATCTGGTGAACTATGTCAGAAATCGGGGATGAAATATGGCTACCACAATCACGATTTTGAATTCAGTCTGAAATTAAACGCTGTACCAGTTTATGATCTTATTCTACAAAATACAGACCCTAAACTTGTGATTCAACAATTGGATATAGGTAATATGTATGGTGGTGGCGGTAGAGCAGCCGATCTGCTGAAACGCTATCCGGGCCGTTTTGAGTCAATGCACGTAAAAGATGAAATTGCAGTAGCAAGTACCGTGGCAGGTGGCAGCGAAAAATACGAAAGTACTATATTAGGTACGGGTCTTATCAACACAAAAGACGTAATTGATATGGGTAGAAAATCCGGCGGTACTATACATTTCATAGTCGAGCAAGAATCTTATCAAGGTAAAGCTCCAATTGATACTATTAAAGAAGACTTAGAAATTTTGCATAAATGGGGATATAAGTAAATCGTGAATTAGCGAATGGTGAATTAGTGAATAAAACTTTATGTTATTCACTAATTCACCGTTCACAATTCGAAATTTTCATTTTATGAACCGACGAAATATTATCAAAGGAATTGGGGGAGGCATGATGGCCTCCTTTTTCCATAATGAACTGTTTGCTGCGGCAGACAGTCAGTTTCGCATTGGTGCCTGCGACTGGTCAATTAATAATACCGGAAACCTGGGTGCTATGGAAATGGCCAGGCGTATAGGGCTTGACGGGGTACAAATAAGCTTAGGTTCGGCAGAAAACAATATGCACCTTCGCCAGAAAGAAGTGCAACAAGCCTATAAAGCATTAGCTGATATTTTTAAGGTAGGCTTTACAGGCTTGGGGATAGGAGAGCTGAACAATATCCCGTATAAATCTGACGACCGCACTGATGAATGGGTATCTGATAGCATAGATGTTGCCAAAGCTATGGGCATAAAGGTTATTTTACTGGCTTTTTTCTATAATGGCGATTTGAAAAATGACCCAAAGGGGCAGGAAGTCGTTATAAAAAAATTCAGACAGGTAGCGCCTAAAGCTGAGAGACTGGGTATTACATTAGGTATAGAATCATGGTTAAGTGCCGAAGAGCATATGCACATCATTGATGCTGTAGGTTCAAAGGCCGTGAAGTGTTATTATGATGTAGCCAATTCGAATCATATGGGCTATGATATTTATAAAGAGATTCTGTGGCTGGGTAAACAAAACCAGATTTGCGAGTTTCACTTTAAAGAGAATGGTTTTCTCTTAGGTAAAGGTAAAGTTGATTTTGCAGAAGTAAGACGCTGTATTGATGAAATAGGTTACAAAGGCAATATCCAGATAGAAGGCGCTGTTCCTGAAGGAAAAAGCATGTTCGAAAGCTATCTGCAGAATAATGAATTTGTGAGAGGGCTCATGAAGTAAATGAGAGAATTGTCGAACGTCGATTGCAGATTGTCGAATTGAAAAAAAACTTATTTGACAATCTGCAATCGAAAATCGACATTTTCTAGATATTTTATCTAAAAAAGAAATATCATCAGGTAAAACAAACTGCTAAATATTTTATTCAAATAAAAATTATCTGCTATTCAAACAAATTGTTTCGACAACTATTTTCTATTTTTATTATATTTGCAGAACAATCTGGAATGAACTCATTGTTGTACTAACAATAGCTCATTTACCGCTGC
>CBIHRH010000673.1:0-3320 GCA_966212365.1 uncultured Emticicia sp.
AGACTATCAGTATAAACTGCTGAGAGGAATTGACTTTTACAATTTTGTAATTGGAGAACTGAAAAAGTATGATGGGATTGAATGGCTAAAAGATTCGGTTAAAAAAATAAAGGAAGATACTGACGGAGCTATTGTGGAAACGCAAAGTGGAGAAGTACTAAAGGCAGTTTTAGTTTTTGATAGCACTTATCAATTGAATCTTACCCTCAAGCACAATCATAACCTACTGCAACACTTTAAAGGCTATGTGATTCAGACTGAAAAGCCTTGTTTTAATCCGGCTTTGCCGGTTATGATGAATTTTAATATCGAGCAGAAGGGAGATTGCCGGTTTATTTATATTCTGCCCTTTGATGAACGAACAGCCTTGGTTGAGTATACGATTTTTAGTGAAAAGCTACTTGTCAAAGAAGATTATGATACTGAATTAAGGAAATACATTGCAGAGCAATTACACCTGCCAGATTATAGAATCGTAGAAGAAGAATTTGGTGTAATACCTATGAGTGATGTGAATACGCAGGAATTTCCGGGTAAGCATATTGTGCGAATCGGTTCTGCCGGGGGCTATACCAATGCGGCTACCGGATATACTTTTCAGAATACACAACGTAAGTTAAAAAGTCTTGTAAAAACTTTAGAAAAAACAGGCTCACCCAAAACTAAAGAAAACTGGTTTAAAGGCCGTTTTCGTTTCTATGCAAGTGTCTTATTAAATGTGCTTGAACAGAAACGCCATCCTGCAGCAGATATTTTCGCTACATTATATCGTAAAAATTCGCCTGTAAGGGTCTTTGGTTTTCTGGATGGAGATACCAATCTTTGGGAAGAAATCAAACTCATGAATACTGTTCCAAAAACCAAGTTTCTGGCGGCAGTAGGGGCAGTGATAGTAAGAAAAATCAAAGCGAGGTTTAACGGTCAACCTCGCCCATAACAATATCAATAGAGCCGATAGCGGCTATTAAATCAGCAATCATTCCTCCACGGGCAATCTCAGGTAAAACCGAAAGATTATTAAACGAACAGGCACGGGCTTTTACTCTCACTGGTACATCTGAGCGCCCATCAGTACGGAAAAAGAATCCTAATTCTCCCTTGGTACTCTCAGCACGTGCATAAAAATCCATCTTTGGTGGACGTATTTTTTTTGGCACTACCGCCTGCGGGTCAAATTCTTTCGTGCGTTTATGCTCTTTGGTTAGTTTTTCCAAGCACTGCTCTATAATTCGGATAGACTCAAAACATTCCAACACACGCACATTATTTCTATCCCAGCAATCACCTACTTTACCTGCTTCTCCCTTACCAATTGGTATATCAAAATCAATTTCAGGATATACCGAATAGCCATCAACTCTTCGCAAATCCCAACGTAATCCTGAGCCTCTCAGCACTGGTCCGGAGCAACCATAATTAATGGCAACTGGTAGTGGCAGTACAGCAACATTGGCAGTACGGTTGATGAAAACCTGGTTTTCTATCACCAGTTGTTGTAATTCAACTAATTTAGGTTTCAGATAATCAATCAATGATTTGCAACGCTCTTCAAAACCTACTGGCAGGTCATAAAATAGTCCACCTACCCAGATATAGTTGTATAACATCCGTGCGCCTGTTGTCCATTCAAGCAAACGCATGATATGCTCACGATCACGGAAAAGCCATAGGAATGGAGTATAAGCACCAATATCAAGGGCATACGTGCCAATGGCTATAAAGTGTGAAGCAATCCTATTAAGTTCAGCTACCAATACACGGATATATTCAACTCGCTTCGGAATCTCTTTATCGATGCCCAACATTTTTTCTATACCCATCACATACGCATGCTCAGAGTTCATGGCTCCCAGATAATCCATACGGTCTACATAGGGGATAGTCTGATTGAATGGTAGGCTTTGGGCATGTTTTTCAAAGCAACGATGCAGATACCCCAAGTGCGGAATTACATCTACCACAATCTCGCCATCAGTAACAACTTCCAGACGCAAAACACCGTGTGTAGAGGGGTGCTGAGGTCCTAAATTCAGAATCATTTCTTCCGATTGCAGATTCTCGGCTTTGTATTTATTAGGTTCTGAAATAGTTAGATACTCAGGACGATATTTATATTGGACAGACTTCAAAATACAATAGGAATAATAATCTTAGCGAAAAATTAGCGTAGCTCAGTCAATTACTTTTTCAAAAGTACGAAAATATTGCATACTGAACGCTCTCCGGCATGGTCAAATATTTTATTATCGGATGGATAATTAACAACGCCATTCTCAGGTTGGTTCTGAATATACATAGTAGTTGAGCCACCGCCATCAAAATTAATGGCATCTTTGCAATTCAGAGCTTTAGCAAGCGTAGTTAATTCGTGCAGACTCATGCCATAAGATTCACTGCTTCGGCCATCAACAGTTATTAATAATAATTTTTTGTCGTTAGTAATACAGGCGCAGGTACGCGGATGACGGTTATCATTGAAAGCATTTTTCTCTAAGGTCTGTCTTTGATTATCAAGCAGAAGCAATGGGCCTGTCAGCAATACATTGTCTTCTTTTAGCTCCTTTTCCCAACCACGTCTGTTTTCCCCCTTAACAATCTTTACTTTATTTTTATGAATGGTTACTGCAGAAATGGCATGTGTTGGTAATCTTGGTACATTCACAACTCTGGTAGAATCCATAACTTTGCCATCAATTTTCAAAAAATCAACGGCACCGCCATTCTTGGTATCGAAAAAACCTGCATTTACTGCTACTATAGCCTGGCTTGCTGAGGCTAACTTACTGGTGGGTAATCTTAGCCTTTTGGCTGTAGTATCAGCTTTCTTTTCATCGGCTGCAACGAAACCAAATCTTATTTTTTTGTTTTTCAATGGAGTTTCCAGAATATTAATCATCTGGTTACCTTCAAATAATTCTTTCTGATTAAAGTGATAATTTTTCCAGAGAATACGGTAGCCAATGTCCTGTGTTTTCCAGGTCGTAGAAGAAATAGTCAGAGAGTCCTTTGATTTTATCTGCTGTGCTAAGCAAATTTGCGAGAGCAACAAAAGACATAAGATTTTGTTATACATGTAGGATTTTAATATTTTCTCAAAAGTACAGATGGCAAATTTTCTTCCCAAGGAATTTTATGAAAAATATGATACGGTTACATTGTCTAAGAAATTGCTAGGCTGTACGATGGTGCATGAAAGCCCGGAAGGACGAACGTCAGGAATAATTGTTGAGACAGAGGCTTATCTGAATGATGACCCCGCCTGCCATGCCTACAAAAAGAAAAGTGCCAGAAATGCAGCCATGTTTGAAGGCGCAGGTATT
>CBIHRH010000674.1:0-3307 GCA_966212365.1 uncultured Emticicia sp.
CTCCAGGGCTTTGCCATCAATATTAATATCAAAAAAAGCATCGTGCTTTTCTGCCGAACCACCTGTTAATGGCTGGAACCAGTGCGTATAGTGTGTAGCACCCTTCGACACAGCCCAGGATTTCATAGCCGAAGCTACTTCGTCAGCAATTTCACGGTCTATTTTCTCACCACTTTTAATGGCTGTTGTTACTTTCATATACGCTTCCGGCGAAAGCATGGCACGCATTACATCATCATTAAAAATGTTTGCGCCATAATATTCAGTTACTTTCCCGGCAGGTACATCTACTTTAACAGTTTGGCGGCTTTGCGCTTCATCCACCGCCTTAAATCTTAATCTTGCCATTTTTATTAGTAGTTTTGTTGAGATGTCCTATATTTGGGGTTAAAAATAGGAAAGAACGTTGATAAAAAAAACATTTACAACTTTTGTGAATGAATAATATGGCTTTAACGTTCAAACTGGGCAGTATTTCCTGATTTATTGATAAGAGAATAACCTGAGCAGATATAAATTTACTGAACCGATTCGATGAAAGAACGCTTACAATTTTTACTTATTTATTATAGCTTTTGGGTAATTTTTTTTCTGGTAGCCAGACTGATATTTTTAGGGTATCATATTGAAGACACAAAGTTATTAACGCTACAGACTATATGGGGGATTTTCTGGAATGGAATAAGAATGGATTTCTCGATGGCAGGATACCTTTCAGTCATTCCTTTTTTATTAGTTTCTTTATCCAACTTCATAAAAAAAAGCAGGCTTGAAAACTGGATTTTCTCTTATACCTTTTTGTTGGTTTTAATTGCTAATCTGATAATCGTAATTGATTTGCAGGTATTCAATACGTGGGGATATCATCTGGATGCTACCCCCCTACGCTATCTGAAAACTCCCCGTGAAGCGTGGGCCTCCGTAGGTTCGTCCCCATTGCTACAATTGTTTATTAGTTTTCTGATATTATTGACGGTAGCTTCTTTAATTGTATATCGTATCATTACTAAAAATATTGATAACTGGAACCATATAGATAATATCCCTTTTATACCTGTTTCTTTATTGTGTACACTGGCATTAATTATCCCTATCAGAGGAAGCATCGGTATTTCTCCAATGAATCAGAGTACTGTATATTTTTCAACGAATAATTTTGCCAATATTTCAGCGGTTAATCCAACCTGGAACTTCTTTAGTTCATTGGTGAATGGCTCAATTGATAAAGTAAACCCTTATACCTATTTGCCTAAAGAAGAATTGAGTAATAATATCAGAGAACTTTATGAAGGATCTAATTCGTCAGATAAAGTTTTGAGGAGCGATATTAAAAAGCCCAATATATTAGTGATTATCTGGGAAAGTTTTACTAAGAAAGTAACAGAGCAAAAAATTAATGGAGTTGAGATAACACCAAGATTTAATGCTTTGAAGAGAGAGGGCATTTACTTTTCGAATATATATGCCAGTGGTGATAGAACAGATAAAGGAATTCCTGCCATTTTAAGTGGTTATCCGGCTCAACCTGTTACTTCTATTATTACAGAGCCAAACAAATCTTCAAAACTACCAGTTTTAAGTAAAGACTTCGAAAGTAATGCTTATTCTACTGATTTCTACTATGGTGGGGAGGTAGAATTTGCTAATATTAAATCGTATCTCTATTCGGCCAATTTTCAGAAGATTATCAGTAAACAAGATTTTGATTCGAAATACTGGAATTCTAAATGGGGTGCGCATGATGATATTGTGTTCAAGAAATTTTTGAATGATCATGCTACGGTTAATCAACCATTCTTTTCGACGATATTGACGTTGAGCAGTCATGAACCGTTTGAGATTCCGACAGAGAATACATTTACAGGAGATGATGAGCCATCAAAGTTCATGAATGCCATGCATTATGCCGATCAATCATTAGGAGATTTCATTGATTCGGCTAAAAAACAATCCTGGTGGCCTAATACATTGGTAGTTATTATAGCTGATCATGGACATAGAATACCAGAAACTGGGAAAAAAGCAGATGATTTCAAGATTCCGATGTTGTGGTTAGGTGGAGCACTAGCGAAGCAAGGATTTGAAGTGCCGAAGATTGCTTCACAGATAGATATTTCGTCTACACTTTTAAATCAGGTTGGCTTAAATGCCTATGCTTACAATTGGAGTAAAAATATTTTTGACCCAAAAACAAAACCCTGGGCTTTCTTTTCGTTTAATAATGGATTTGGCTTTATACAACCCAAGCAAGAACTGGTTTTTGATAATATCGGCAAGAAGATGATTCAATTGAATGGGTCATTGAATACACATGATATTGATTTGGGCAAGGCCCTTATGCAAAGAATGTTTCAGGATTATTTAGATAAATAGTTATGAGCAAAATAGATATACCCAGCCATACTATTTTCGTTTGTGATGGAAGTAAATGTGGCAAGTACAGCAAAGAAATTCGTCGGGTTTTTAAAGACAAAATCAAAGAAAACCATTTAAAAGGCGAAGTGATACTCATAAAAATGGATTGCTCTGATAATTGCGACCACGCACCGGTAGTAAGTTTTCAGCCGGAAAATTTATGGCATGGAGATATGACAGAGAAAAAAGCTGAAAAGTTTTTCGATAAATATATTTTGGAAGAATAAGTTGAGAGGCTGTATCAAAAGTAAATCAGGCCAAATATTCTTTGGCATGGCTCAACTCCACACCGCTGCGGCGGACCGTCCCAACCCCTCTCCCCAACAATGGGGAGAGGGGCTTTTTTGTCCCCTCCCCATTGTTGGGGAGGGTTAGGGTGGGGTCATTCCCCAAATATTATTCGGTAGAAATACTTTTGAGACAGCCCCTTTATATCTATGAATTTATCTGCACAGATTTACGGATAAATTTAGCTGCCTGAATCATGTTTTTCAAAGCCTCTTCAGTTTCGTGCCAACCTCTGGTTTTTAACCCACAATCAGGATTCACCCAGAGATTTCTTGCCGGAATTACCTCTAGTGCCTTTTCTAATAATGCCACCATTTCTTCGGTACTTGGGATTCTGGGTGAATGAATATCATATACGCCAGGTCCGATTTCATTAGGGTATTTAAAATCGGCAAAGGCCGACAATAATTCCATCTGAGAACGTGACGTTTCTATGGTAATTACATCCGCATCCATCGCGGCAATGTGCTCTATAATATCATTAAATTCTGAATAGCACATATGCGTATGAATCTGGGTTTCGTCTGCCACACCTGCCGCACTCAATCTGAAAGCATTTACAGCCCATTGTAAATATTCGTTCCATTTTGATTTCCTTAAAGGC
>CBIHRH010000675.1:0-3301 GCA_966212365.1 uncultured Emticicia sp.
ATTTATCATATCGGGTATGAAGATGTAGCCAAAGGTCGGCAGGATGTAACCAATATCTTTACCAGCGATAAAGTAAAAGAAGCCATTGAGCAAAAAGGTATTCAATTAGTGAGTTATAAAGATGTGATTAAGGCGATGAAACAGTAGATTTAATAATATCATATAACAAATACATAAGAGCCAATTCTACCCCTTAGAATTGGCTCTTATGTATTTGTCTCTACTTATTATCCTCTTATAGAAAAAGTAGCGGTTCAAAATTTTGAACCCCTGTCAGATACCTAAATTTTCGTTTGAACCTACACGAAATTATCTCAAATATTACTTATATTGTTACGTCAAAACTTATTCAACAATACTACCTGTCAAATAATGAAAAAACTCTTACTACCCGTTGCTTGCATTGCATCATTAGGTCTGGGAGCATTTATTACAAAAATAGTCGATAACCCCCCAATAACTGTTGAAGTAATAAACCAGGCTGAAAAGATTCTGGGTTTAGATTTCACAGATGCAGAAGCTGATTCGATGATTAACGATTTGAACGATAATCGTAAAGACTTCGAGAGCATCAGAAAAATACCATTAGATAATAGCGTTGCTCCAGCCTTATATTTCAATCCACTACCAGTCGGTTTTGAATTTGAAAAAACATATCTACCTTTTAAAGCCTCACAAATTGGAGCCGTAAACTTACCTGCTAATCGGGATGATTTGGCTTATTATTCAGTAAGAGAATTAGCAGAATTAATACATACCAAAAAGATTTCTTCAGTTGAACTAACTAAGTTCTTCATTGAAAGATTGAAGAAATACGATGGAAAATTACATTATGCCATAACTATCACAGAAGATTTAGCTTTAAAACAAGCAGCACAAGCTGATAATGAAATAAAAGCGGGAAAGTATAAAGGATTTTTACATGGTATTCCTTATGGGGCTAAAGATTTATTGGCAGTAAAAGGTTATAAAACAACATGGGGTTCAGTGCCTTATAAAGACCAGATAATTGACCAGGATGCAATAGTTGTTCAAAGGTTGGAAAAGGCTGGTGCCGTGTTATGCGCCAAATTGACTTTAGGAGAATTGGCTATGGGCGATGTATGGTTTGGTGGTAAGACCCTGAACCCCTGGGACTTGAACCGTGGTTCAAGTGGCTCCTCGGCTGGGTCAGCCTCATCAGTAGCAGCCGGATTATTGCCTTTTGCGATTGGTAGCGAAACGCTTGGTTCAATCGTCTCACCGTCAACTGAATGTGGTACTACCGGATTACGCCCAACCTATGGCAGAGTTCCCCGCACTGGAGCTATGACTTTAAGCTGGAGTATGGATAAATTAGGCCCAATCTGCCGTAGGGTTGAAGATTGCGCCATTGTATTTAATACCATTCAAGGAGTAGATGGACAAGACTTTACCTGTATGCAAGCGCCATTTAATTATGATGGTACTAAAGGGTTGAAAGGTATAAAGATTGCCTACTTGAAAAGCGATTTTGAACGTAAATACCCAACAAAAGCGCAGGATTCATTGAGTTTAATAGTCCTACAGAAATTAGGTGCTGAATTGATTCCTTTAGAATTGCCAAGCTTGCCTTCCAATGATATCAGTTTCTTATTGGGTGTAGAAGCTGCCGCTGCTTTTGATGAACTGACACGCTCGGGTAAGGACGATCTGATGGTTCGTCAGAATAAAAATGCCTGGCCGAATGCTTTTCGCTCTGCCAGATTTATTCCAGCAGTGGAGTATATTCAGGCCAATCGTCATAGAACCTTATTGATTCAGGAAATGGAGCGTCGTTTAAAAGGTATTGATGTATATCTATCACCATCATTCGGCAGAAATCTAACACTTACTAATCTGACGGGGCATCCTTGCGTAGTATTACCCAATGGATTCAGACCAGAAGGTCGTCCGACAAGTATCACTTTTATGGGGAAACTATTCGGCGAAGCTAAGTTATTGCAGGTTGCTAAAGCCTATCAGGATGCAACAGATTTTCATAAAAAACACCCGGTATTATAAACTCATTTAGCTTTTCGTTTCCAAGTAAATAAGTAAATGCAACCCATAATCATACAAATTATCAGGAGATTTGAGATATTCTTGACAACTTCCTGATAATTTGTCTGAATGGTAGAAGTATCTAATTTATCAATACCTGCAAATATATCTTCTGAAGTATCCGACTCCTTATCAGCTATAGCTTTCCCCAAAACCTTAATTTTCAACTTCGATTTAAGTGTATCGTAAGTCTTTCTTCTGGTATTAAAATACACCCAGTAAAAATATTTATCCAAAGCTTGTTGCCCTGAATCTTTAGGCACAACCCGATAACGAAATTCTTTCTCCCGAACTGTTAAATCATTATTATGTACTTCTCTTACTTCCGGCGGATAAAAGTCAAAAAAACTGTCATTAATCGGAGAAGAAACATTTACGGTAGAAAAATTGCCTTGACCAACTATCTTGAAACTATAATTAAAGCTTTTGCCCGTATTAATCTTCCGGGTTTCAATCTGCTCTATTAAATTAAAATTACCCGGTACTACTTTATCTTTTAAAGGGTGATCTGGCAATGCCAATACTTTAACTGTATAAGTTTTATTAGTAAAACTTATAGATTCTTTTTCTCCACCATTTTTCTTGCTCTGATCCATCCGTAATTCTACCGATGGGATTTTAACCGGCTGACTGTTAAGCGGGAAATAAATAGCTTCAAAAAATTTATATGCTAAAAATCGCTTGCCGTTAATTATCCGGTGTTCTTCAACGATATTTGTTATATTTATCCGCTCTTCTAAGCAGTCTGGCGACTTGATTTTCTTCGCAATCGCATCCACCTGAGCGTTCAAATCATCCGGAAAACCCATTTGCATCGTATTTGTTTCAGCAATATAAAATGCTAATGTTACTCTGAATCCCTCGCCGACATAGACAGTGCCTTTATCAACATTCATAGCCAGAAAAGCATTTTCTTTAATGTTTTCTAAGCTGATTGTTTCATTAGTTTCTTCTTCGTCGTCTTCTTTAGGTGTTGTAACCACAACCGTAGTCAATTCCGATTCATAAACTTTCCCATTTACGGTCAGTTCAAAGGGAGCGATTCTATAAATACCGTCTTTGGTGGGAGTATAAGACTGGGAAATATTGTGAGTCTGACCTTTGGCGTGGGTAATTTTCCTATCAGCCTTGGTGAATCCTGCTATTTCAGGAAAAGCACTGACATTTGATTGAGCGTTACCCTTAATCACCACACTTATCACTAAATTTTCATCAATCACAAGGTTCTTTTTCCCGAACT
>CBIHRH010000676.1:0-3293 GCA_966212365.1 uncultured Emticicia sp.
TTACCGACAAACCCACATGATACCAGGGCAATGATTGGTTGCCTAACAGATAGCCGTCAATATTTTTGTCCCGATGGCTTTTGTAGACACCATATACAATGATAACCAAAAGTGTAACAGTAAGAAGAGTCCAGTCGAGGTTGGTCATGCAAAATAGAGGGTGAAAAGGTAGAAAAGGATGATAGTAACAAGCAAAGCTCCGGCAACCAGTATATATACGTTTCGCCAGGTACTTAGAATAGGAGCGTGCTCACTATCCTCTTCAATAGGGGCATCGGTTTTAGGCTTAGTCATAATTATAGGTTATAGATGTTTTTGAATCTCCGAGGAAATATCTAATTCAATATTCTTTATTTAAAAAGATAGTTTTTTGTCAATAGACGAATCTTCCATTTTTGTAGACACTTTGAGACAACATGAACGATGTCTCAAAATTGACTAATATTTTAAGAAAATGTTAATAGGATAAAGCATATTCAAAGGCTTTAATATATCGTCCCTACGGGACTTTGTTTCTAAAATAGAACTTTTTCTACCGATATATCGTCCCTCTGGGACTAAAAAATCCCGTAGGGATGTTATATTGGTAGAAGAAGTAAGTATTTTAAGGCCTGGTATCCCGTAGGGATACTATATTTATAATGCCTATAATTTTACTAAAAGATTTAATATTCCTTACTTCTTATCCAGAACAGCTATCAACTCTTTAGCTCTTGGCATAAGGTTACTTGAAGGATAACCCTGTATAAACTCATTGAGCGCTTGTTGATAAACTTCCCTCTGTCCGGTTTTTGCCAGTAACATAATGCGCAACATGGCAAATTTATCTTCAATACTGGTACCTGTATAGGTAATCAGGCCGTCTTCTGCCATTTTCAAGGCCGACTGATAGCTCTCATTACTAAATAAATTGAATGCCTGAGAATATACTACATGTGCTTTTGATTCGGTATCGCTGGTGATGCTCACATTGCCTCTCAATAATTGTCTGGCATAAGTCGATGCCGGATATTTGTTAAGCAAAGTGGCGCGGTAAGGGCTTGTTTCCTGATTATCAGAGGTGAGTGCCAATAAATACAATACCTCGGCCTCATGTACTGTCTTAGGGAATTTTGCCAGTAGCGTTTTAAAAGTAGCTATGGCATTATCAGACTCATTGAATTGAAATTTATAGATTTTGCCCAACTGATAGTAGGCTTCCTCCTGCTTGCGCTGCGAGGCTACCAGTTTCTCAGGAGTTGATGGAATCTTGGCGTATATTTCCTTTTTCTTGGCTTCTAATGCTTTGGCTGCGGCATCTGCTTTTTGTTGTTCAGCTTCCTGACGGGTTGTTGCAGTAGCAGGACTATTTTCATTCCCAGCTACACCACGCTCTACTTTGAAACTTACCGAGCCTGCTTGTTTATCTTTTCTACGCCAGTCGTCTTCCAGAGGCCTGCTACCCCATATTTGTTGGAAATCGCTCTTGTTTTTGGCTATTGCCACCGGGTCGTAGAGCGCCCAGCGCTTAAAAGTTTCATCTTTATCCGATAATCTCTGTACAGCTACATTATTATTGTTTTTCTTGGCTATTTCTTCGGCTAATTGCTGTGCTTTTTTTGCCTCTTCTTCTTTTTGCAGAATAGCTTTTTCAAGGGCTTTATCCAAAGCAGCCGGATTCATCGTCGCCAGATGCTGTAAACTATCTTCTAATGTCAGAACCCGTTGATATTTCACAAAATCACCCAGAGATAAGGCTCTTCTTGAAATACGATCATAATCAGGTGAGGTCTTAGGCAAGGCAGTAAGCGTACTATCGTAGTACAAACTTGCCATGTCATATTTCTGTAGTTCGTTGTAGTGCAATTCTGCTAATTCAAGGTAAGTATAAGCATTCTGTGCGCTATTTCCGGTTGAATTTCGCAGAGACGAATTATAATATTCAATAGCTTTCGGAAAGTTGCCTCTCTTGGCTTCCAGATTACCCATTGTATAGAAAATCTTGTCTTTCAGGTCGGCATTTTTGCGGTCGAGCAACATCTTCTTGAAATTCTCCTGTACGCCTGCGGTACTTCCTCTGCGTACTACTGCTTCATCAAGCAAAGCATTCATTTTGGAGTAGAACTCCATATCATAATTGGGACGATTCTTAGAAACGGCCAGATAATGCGGTAATGCCTTGGCGGATTGGTTGATGATGTCGTACATCTGTCCCATAGCATAATGCACGCGCGCCTTCTGCTCACTTTTCGACATCAGCTTAAGTGCCTCTTCTGCAATAGCTGCTGAGGTAGCAAATTCACCTCTTCTCTGGTGAAGGTAGGCTTTAGTCAGATAGAAATCGCGGGTATTGGCCTTGTTCAGATCAAGCGTTCTGATTACTTCTGATACTTTCAGCGCCGTTTCGTAATCTTTTTGCTCGGTATAAGAGCGCATCAGCCAGATTAAGGCAGACTGACGTCCTATTTCGTCTTTGGTAGTGGTATTTACGTATTTGAATACCTCAATAGCATTAATTAAATCGCCTTTCATGAGGCGGGCTTTACCTAAAAGAATATAGGCTTCGGCTAAATATTTTGAGTTGGAGTGTCTTTCGGCAATCAACGAAGTTTTCTCGATAATCTCTTTCAGATTAGCAGCTACTGCCTGAGCTTTGGTAGAATCTATTGGCAGTAGAATGGGCATCAGTGCACTATAATTTTCTTCACGGGTTTTAAATAACTCCTTTTCTGCCTCTTTCATGTTTTCACGAGAGATAATCAGGGAGTTGAAAAGTGCATTCGTGTTATGCCACGCCTTACTGGTTGGCGAATTACTAAACTGCGAACACCCGGCCGTAATGATTAAAAATAGTATAATGATGGATAGTTTCTGCACTTCTGAATAGGTTTTGGGGTAATACATTTAAATCGACAAGAGTCAATATCCCACCTTTAAACGTTTGTACGCCTGAAAAATTATCTAATTTAATGCCAAAAATAGCAAATGATTTGATGTGATTGTGTTTATTTTATTATTTGGTGAGGGAAATGTACCTTGCAATGATTAAGATTCAGGAAATAATAGTTCTTTAAAATTTGCGCGTGGATACTATACCTGGAATTCGGCTAAAGCCAATTGGATGGCATAATTTATTAAATCTCCAGCTAAAGCAGGCGGACGCCGCGCGGAGGCAATTAAATTCTTTGCCCTTTACTAACGTTTTATATGGGACAAATAAATGAAATAAATCAAAAACAAGATAATTATTCACTAATTCGCTCAATCACTAATTCACTAATTTGGCCTACATCACCTGCGAAAGTTTTTCTTCC
>CBIHRH010000677.1:0-3281 GCA_966212365.1 uncultured Emticicia sp.
ATGCCAATAATGTCAAAGAACTCAATGATAAGGACAAAAAAATAGTCCCGACCAGTGGGACTACACAGGATGTGGCTTAATGAAAAGCGACTCCTTTAAGTCCCAAAGTTATTAAAAAAATTATATACTAAAATTTGTTTCTTAAGACAGTACCAGGCACCGGGCAGGGCGCTGAAAATAATCGAACTTTATTAGTCCCGATGTCATTAGAAGGAAGCAAAATAATCACTTTATAACTATCTCTCCAACAGTCTGATTATACCGAAAATCTCCCCAAACACTTTGAAAACACATGCTTAAGTCAGATATTTAATGTATAACCATTCACAACCAGCCGTCTGCATAAAAACTATTGCTATGAACTGGCCTAAATACAAGATAACCGGAAGACTGTTTAAAAGAGCGATTAGCCATAATTATAACCCGGTAACTTTGGAGTATGTCAGAGCACCAGTCACTCAAGCGGCATCGAAAAAGGTTACCAATATGGTGGGAACCTTTTTGACTGAGGACAGCAGCATAGCGATGGTTTCCAAGTTTCAACCGCTCAAACGGCATCAGAAAAGGTAGCCTATACGGTGGCTACCTTTTTGATTATAGATTAACTTATCGCTATTTAAAATTATATTTTATTCCTTCAATAATCAGGTTTTTGTGGTTAAAGCCTTAAAACGGTCTGAAAAAAGAAGAAACTTGAATAAAATCATAAGAATTAGCATAATTTTTATAAAAGAATACAACAAGTTCAAAATCAATTTCATAACTTTGCAGTCCGAAAAAATGCGGACATTCAAAAGTATTAATAAAATATCTTGATTGTGCTTTAACATTCTGATAGTCAGTGCAATCAAACAAGAGTTCTAAACAATGGCGAAAAAAGAAAAAACAGGAATTGAGATTCTTGAAAGTGCAGATGCTTTAAAACAAGAGTTTGGAAAAGCAGAAGGTTTTTTGAAAAAGAATCAAATGTTGCTTACCTATGTTGGTGGAGGGATTTTGGCGATAATCTTAGGTATCGTAGGATATAATTATTGGTCGAAATCACAAGACGAAGAAGCACAGGTAGCGATGATTAATGCTGTTTATGCTTTTGAAGCAGATTCTTTGAAACAGGCACTTAATGGTACTGGCGGTAACGAAGGTTTACTAAGTGTAGCTTCTAACTACGGTTCTACTGATGCCGGTAATCTGGCAAACTTTATGGCAGGTGTTGCTTTGGTAAAACAAGGTAAATATGATGAGGCCATAGAGCATTTAAAAAGTTTTAGCTCAAGTGATTTGCTTGTTCAAGGCCGTGCTTATGCTTTGATTGGCGATGCTTATATGGAGAAAAAGAATACAGAAGAGGCTATCAGCTATTACAAAAAAGCCGCTGAATACAAACCGAACAAGTTCTTTACGCCATTGTACCTAATCAAATTAGCTACAGCTTACGAAACCGTGAAAGATAATAAATCAGCATTGGATGCTTATACTCAGATTATTGAGAAATATCCTGATTCAGGAGAAGTAACAAATGCGAAGAAATATAAGTCCAAACTCGAAGGCATCGTCGGCGAGTAAAATTTGGTTATATAGTCATAATCAAAGGGATAAGCCGAATCTGGTTTGTCCCTTTTTTAATAATAATTATTCCTGAAAGTCTATTTTTTTACTCTAATAAATAATGTCGTCAGCACACAAAAATCTTAGTGTATTCAGTACCACAGGTTTACCGGATGTAAGCCAGAAAAAGTTTGCCATTATCGTAGCCGAATGGAATAGTGAAATCACAGAAGCACTTTTTGAAGGTGCGTATCAGACTTTAATAGATAATGGCGTTCAGGCTGAGAATATCGTTCGTGCCAATGTACCGGGTAGCTTTGAATTGAGTTTCGGCTCACAGGTATTTGCGCAAAAAGCTGAGATTGATGCGGTTATTGCTATCGGTTGTGTGATTCAGGGAGAAACCAAGCATAATGATTATATCAATCATGCCGTAGCAGGTGGCTTAACAGAGGTAGCTTTGAAATATAATAAGCCTGTTATTTTTGGTGTATTGACGCCGAATAACCAACAACAAGCATTAGATAGAGCAGGTGGTATTCATGGGAATAAAGGTGATGAAGCTGCTATTACTGCTATTAAGATGTTAGGATTACAATAAGGAGATGCAAAAGGCAAAACCAAACATATCAAAAGCCGCTTTCTGGGATGTCAATTTTGAGGAGATTGATTTTGAGAAAAATCAGGTTTTCATCATTGACAAAATTTTTAATTATGGGAAATTTAATGACCAATTAGAAATCATAAGATACTATGGTATTGAGAATATCAAAAGATTAATTACTCAAGTACCTTATTTCCGACAAGAGGTTTTTGCCTTTCTTAGTAGTTATTTCAAAATAAACCCAGAGGATTTCAAATGTTATTTACAAAGACAGTCGAATCCAACACATTGGGAGTTCTAAAAGAGTTGACAGATTACAATAAATATTGAGTATTCGAAGAACTTTAATATATCGTCCCTACGGGACTTAAGAGTTTTCTTAGCAATTTTTCTACCGATATGGCATCCCTACGGGATATCTTAAGTCCCATAGGTACGATATACCGGTAGAAAGAATAAATTTTTTCGAATATTAATATCCCGTAGGGATAATATATTCAAATTTCACCTGTCAAGTTAAGACATAAATATTTTATTCATAGTAAAACAAAACCAGAACCACAGAAAATGCAAGTTTGGAAATTTGGCGGTACTTCCGTAGGGAAACCGGAGCGTATGCACTCTATTCGTAATCTGATTACAGAAGATGGTCAACGTAAGATTGTTGTTTTATCGGCACTCTCCGGTACAACAAACGCCCTTATCTCTATCGGTGAGTCTCTGAAAGCTAACAATGATGCCGAAGCCACTGAGAAAATAAATGCTTTATATGCGCACTACGAGCTGTTTATTAAAGATTTATATAAAACCGAAGCAGGATATAATGCAGGAAAAGGAATTGTAGATAAAGAGTTTAGCTTTATCCGCTCTCTGGTAAGCATCAAACCTTTTACATTGAAACAGGAAAAAGAAATTGTAGCCGAAGGTGAATTACTTTCTACCCAAATGTTTGAGGCGTATCTGCAGGAAGAAGGCATTAATTCTGCTCTTTTACCTGCCTTAGATTTCATGCTCATTGATGCTGACAACGAGCCGGTTTTGAGTTTTACAGAAGAAAAACTCTCGGCTATGTTGGAACAATTGACAAACAAGGATTTATTCATCACCCAAGGTTTTATCTGTAGAAATCCTC
>CBIHRH010000678.1:0-3276 GCA_966212365.1 uncultured Emticicia sp.
TTTTGGCCATTTGGTTAACTGTCGGTTCAATTCAAATTTTCAGCAAAAATATTTAACTTAACATTAAGTTCAAAATTCAACCTTTTATAATTAAATTACGTCTTACAAATAGCAATACCCTAACGTTCAAGAAATACTCCCAAGAGCCTATGAAAAAGTATCTTTACCTTGTGTTTTTTCTTGCTTTCTCTCTCAAATCAATGGCTTCTCATATTGTTGGGGGCGAGATCGAATTAGTGCAAATAAAGAATCCTGCACCCGGTATGACTCATGAAGTTACCCTGAATCTTTATTTTGATGCTATTAACGGGCGCCCTGCCGCTGAGGATATAACAATCACCTTGACTTTTATCCGTAAGAGAGATTTAGCCAGGATAGGTGAAGCCGTATGCCAGAGAGTCTATCGTGATTTGATTCAATATATTGACCCTGCCTGTTCGAAAGGAGATTTACAAACACTCTTAATTAAATATAGCGCCAATCTAAATTTACCTGAGGCTGCTTTTTCAGACCCGGGAGGGTACGCAATTGTATGGGAACGATGCTGTAGGAATGTAATTATTACAAATATCCGTAATCCAAGTTCGGTCGGTATGGTGTTTTATACCGAATTCCCTCCTGTAACCATAGCCAATAATTCACCTAAATTTAAAGAAGTAGTTGCTGATTACCTTTGTATCAATCAGAATTTTGAAATGGATTTCAGTGCTTCTGACTCAGATGGAGATAGCTTGACATATGAGTTAATTACACCTTGGATTGGCTACGCATCAATGGGTAATCCAAATCCTGTGAGTGTTGGAAGAAGTAGTTATCCGGAAGCAGCCTGGGTTGATGGAATCTCTTTAGCAAATGTAATACCAGGCAGTGAACCACTGTGGATTGACAGAATTACCGGAGTACTTTATGTAAAACCCAATAAACTGGGTCTTTACGTTTTTTCGGTAATGGTTAAAGAATTTCGCAAAGGTGTAATGATTGGAAGGATAAAAAGAGATTTTCAATTAAAAGTAGTGGATTGTAAAATTAATTATCCTCCTCAAATTATGGTTCGAAGTCAAGGCGCAAGCACCTTTTTTAAGGAAGGCGAAATAGTTACCTTGAAAAAAGGAGACAAAAGATGCTTTGATATTATGTATTTTGATCCGGATATAAGCCAAAAGGTGACAATAACTGCAAGAGGTGTCAATTTTGATACAAAAAAGATTAACATGCCAGCTATTACGAACGTAGTTATTCAAAATAGTGATACTTTAAAAAACTCATTCTGTTTAGATGAATGTATTATCATTAAAAATAACCTGGCAGCAGAGTTTATTATTAGTATCAATGATAATGGGTGTCCGGTTCCACAAATACGAAGTTATAGAATGAAGATTAATTTCGAAGATATTGATAATAACCGCCCGGTTATAACTACTTCACTTACAGACTCGCCTACAATCATGTATGGAGATACTTTAGAATTTACTGTTTTTGGGGATGATAAAGACCTCGATACGCTTTCTTTATCTGGTACGGGAAGGAATTTTGGCTTGGGTAGTTTAGGATTTTCTTTCCCTTCACAAACAGGTATTGGGAGCGCAAAATCAATCCTGAAATTTATCCCAAATTGTGAGGCTGTCAAACGAAAACAGGTGATACTAGATTTTGTTGCAAAAGATCTGCGCTGCGGTGTAAGCAATCAGACCGCTTATGCAGTGCCGGTTACTATTCAATCAATCCCCAATAATGCTCCCACTGTTTCAACTAGTTTGTCTGATAGCATAATAGAGGTAATACTTACTCCTTCAAGTCCGACAGAAGTAAAATTTAATGTTGATGGTTCAGACATGGATAAAGAAAAAATAGCATTGGTAGCCATTGCAGATGGTTTTGATCTTAAAAACGCATCAATGACTTTTGAAAATAAAGAAGGGATAGGTGCAGTAAGTAGTATTTTTACATGGAAGCCTAACTGTACTTTATTAGCAGGTAAAGATTCCAAAGAATTTGTAGTAAAATTTCTCTCACAGGATAATGCCTGCGACCAGAAACAGGATACGATAAGTGTGAAGCTTTTATTGAAAAACAATCTTCCGGCTGAGAACCCTTTGGAGCCTTTTAATACTTTTACTCCAAATGAAGACGGTGTCAATGATTATTTCAACATGGGCGCAATACCGGAAGATAATTGTAACAGGCAATTTGTTAAGTTTGAAGTCTTCAATAGATATGGTAAATCTATATTCCAGACTGCTGATAGAAATTTTAAATGGACAGGAGATAAAGAGCCCTCAGGAGATTATTTTTATGCATTATATTTTACCGATGAAATGTATAAGGGTGTTATACACCTGATACGATAGTTGAGAATTAATGAATTAATAAAATATCACTTTGTTTTAAGTAACAGAATTTGCCATCCCATAATACCTGATACCAGATATCTTCTGAATTAATTACATTCAATCGATGTCCCTCACTAATGCTTCCAACTATATGAGAGCCCGCCGAGGGATAATCTCTTAAATAAACGTGTTCGTTCTTAATAATAACCGTCCGATAATTATTTGGCAGATTAATGAGTACTGAAAGGAAAATCAGATAAAGTACGAAAATTACTTTATGATGAGTGGGTGTAAACTGATTATCAATTCGCTTAATAATAAAAACCACAAAGACATAAACACCCACCAGTAAAAAACCAATCCAGACATAAATGGAATATTGCCTGAAATAATAAAGAAAGTAATTCAGGTCATTTTTTTCATATCCCTTATATCCATTCTCGGTAGCTATCATATAAATCTTCTCAAATACGCGTTCGTCTGCAAACCGAAATGAATATAAATTAAGGTAGTATAACTCTTTTACAAAGTCTCCTTTGTTCTCATAAATGTTTGCGAGCTTCAGATAAATTTTAGGATTAAAATTCGTCGACGAAACGAGGATTTTTTCATATAAACTGGCTGCTTCATCAAATTTGCGCTGTTTGAACAAAGAATCTGCAGATAAATATAATTTTCTTTGGGCCTGACTATCAAGGAATTGCAGCGAAAAAATCGATATTAAAAAAAGTCTTTTCAGAAATTTCAGAAAGTATGTTTGCATCATAATATCAAAAAGTGTAATTTTGCACCGCGATTCAGGAAAGGGGCTAAGACCTCTAAAGTGAAAGAGAGAGCAAAAGTAGTAAAAAAATATTTTTCTTCCATTTCTTCATTCCGATTTAGCACCAAAAGATTCCGTAGCTCAGCTGGTAGAGCAATACACTTTTAATGTATGGGTCCTGGG
>CBIHRH010000679.1:0-3268 GCA_966212365.1 uncultured Emticicia sp.
GAGAGGGGCTTAAAAGTCTCCCTCTCCTCCTTCAAGGAGAGGGAGATTTAGAGGGCGAGGAAAAATCAATGAATCTTTCATGAATATATTAGATAAATACCTAATCAAGCGATTCCTGACAACCTATATTTTTGCGGTTCTGGTAATTGTATTGATTATCATGGTGATTGACTTTGTAGAGAAAAATGATGATTTCATTCAGAAAGAAGCACCTATGCGTGCCATTCTGCTACAATACTACGCCAACCTTGCACCTTACTGGGCTAATTATATCAGCCCTCTGATGATTTTTATTTCTACTGTATTCTTTACGGCGCAGATGGCCGCCCATACAGAGATTGTGGCTATTCTGAGTAGTGGCGTAAGTTTCAGACGATTGATGTTCCCCTATTTCATCGGCGCCTCTATCATTGCTATATTATCTTTTATTATGGTGGGGTGGATTCTCCCACGGGCTAATACCGAGCGACTGGCTTTTGAAAATGTGTATGTAAATGATAAATTCTATTTCTCTACCCGAGATTTTCATATAGCCGTAGCGCCGAATACCTATGCCTATATGTCGAGCTATAATAATGAAGCGAAAACAGGTTATGATTTTACGCTGGAGAAAGTAGTGAATAATAAACTGGTAGAAAAGCTGTCAGCTAAGCGTATAACCTGGGATGACAGTACCAAGAAATGGAAGATACACGATTATAAAATCCGTACGCTAGGTATTATGAAAGATAAGATGGTGTATGGCACAGCGCCTAAAGATACGGCTGTTAATCTATCACCTAATGATTTTGAGAATGAACACCAGATACAAGAGTCTTATACAATTCCAGAACTTCAGGAGAAAATCAGCCTGATTAAGAGTAGGGGTGCTGAGGGTATAGAATCATTTGAGATTGAATTATACCAACGCTTTGCTACGCCATTTGCCGTAATTATTCTATCGTTGATGGGCTTAATAGTTTCTGCCCGCAAAGCTCGGGGTGGTGTTGGCTTTCAGATTGCGATTGGTTTCGTACTCGCCTTCGTTTATATTTTATTCTACATTATGTCTAAAGGGATTGCCGAATCGGGCAATATGCCTCCTATTTTAGCAGTTTGGTTGCCCAATATCGTTTTCGGAACCATTGGAACCGTCATGTATTTTACTGTGCCGAGGTAGTCTGTGTATTTATCTCAGAATGATTTCTGCTGTACTTCGCGCTTTAGTAGCCCAGAGTTCATGCATTTTTCCTGAGAAATGTAATTGGTCACTGGCAATGTAAGACGCGTCGGTATGTTCGCGGGTAATCGTGGTAATATCCAGAAAAGGCATGCCGACTTTTCTGCATTCGTCTTTGGCTACAGCATTGAACTCATCGATTTCTTTGGCTATTTTCTGCGTATCGCGAGAAGCAGCAAAAGGGGTCACGCCATAATCAGGAATTGATAAAACAAATACTTTTTTGAAGTCTCCATGCGCAAATCTGGCGCTGATTTGTAATAACTCTCGGAATTCCGTTCTGTATTTATCTATGCTTTGTCCTCGATATTGATTGTTTACACCTATCAGTAAAGATACCATATCGTATTGATTCGTGTTTTTGCTATCGGCAATGGCCTGTATGAGTTCTTCGGTTGTCCAGCCTGTGCGGGCAATAATATCGTGTTTGGTAATGGTAAAATCATTTTTCAATAAATCAATCAGATACATGCTCCAACGGTCTTTTTCTAGTACGCTCTCACCGATTGTATAAGAGTCGCCCAGCGCCAGGAATGTTCTGCCCGGACCTGTTCCGATAGGGTTCGGGATAGAGACTATTTCTGTAGTATCAGTCATGGCGCATGATAAAAATAAACCTATGGATAAGATGAAAGCGATGATTTTTGACATATAAGAGCCAGACCGTTTTTGAGAGTCAGATTATTAAAGTACAATTATATTTACGAATATATACGGGAATATAGGTAGAGAAGTCCTATTTTTGCAAAATTTTTATTAAAACCTAAATTTCCGTTTCAGCGGCTGATTTAATATGAAAGTTGTTTTAGCATATAGTGGAGGATTAGATACCTCGTTTTGTGTAAAATACCTGACCGAAGAATTGGGTCATGAAATACACTCTGTATTGGTTGATACGGGTGGTTTTACAGAAGAAGAAATCAAGGATATTGAAACAAAGGCTTATGAATTAGGCGTGAAACATCATCATACTGCTCGTATGGTAGATGAATATTATCAGAAATGTATCCGCTATCTGGTTTATGGCAATATCCTGAAAAATAATACTTATCCGCTTTCTGTAAGTGCTGAACGTATGTTTCAGGCGGTAGCCGTGGCTGATTATGCCAAACAAATCGGTGCAGAGGCCGTAGCCCATGGAAGTACAGGTGCCGGAAACGATCAGGTACGTTTTGATATGGTATTTAGAATTGTATTACCGAATGCTCAAATCATTACGCCTATCCGTGATTTACGTTTATCTCGTGAGGCTGAAATTGAGTTTTTGAAATCGAAAGGTGTGGTGCGTGAATGGCATAAAGCGGCCTACTCTATCAATAAAGGTTTGTGGGGGACATCGGTAGGGGGTAGAGAAACTTTAACCTCAGATGGCTTTCTTCCTGAAAGTGCCTTTCCGACTCAGGTAACGAAGAAAAAAGGCAGTGAGGTAACGTTACAATTTGTAAAAGGAGAATTGAAAGGCGTGAATGGTCGTCGTTTTAAAAATCCGGTTGATGCTATCCGTCGTTTATCTGAACTGGCTTCTCCGTATGGTATTGGCCGTGATATTCACGTGGGAGATACAATCATCGGTATCAAAGGCCGGGTGGGTTTTGAAGCTGCTGCTCCGTTGATTATCATTAAAGCACATCATCTGCTAGAGAAACATGTATTGACCAAATGGCAACAATACTGGAAACAGAATTTAGCTGAATGGTACGGTATGTTGTTGCATGAAGGACAATTCCTTGAGCCATTGATGCGTAATATTGAGACTTTCTTACAAAGCACACAGGAAAACGTAACTGGAGAAGTACGCGTGCAATTAGCTCCTTATCATTTCCAATTATTGGGTATTAAATCAGATTATGATATGATGTCGCCGGTATTTGGTAGCTATGGTGAAATGAACAATGCGTGGTCGGGCGATGATGTAAGAGGTTTCTCTAAAATCATGTCAAACCAGGTAATGATTCATGAGAAAATAGCTGAATTGGCTGCGAAGAAGTAATATTTGTATGCGTACCCCGCCCGCACGATTTTTCAAATCGTCTTGCGCATATTGCGAAG
>CBIHRH010000680.1:0-3263 GCA_966212365.1 uncultured Emticicia sp.
AATAAGCGTAAGATTGCTTATCATGATGGATATACAGATTTACGAGAGTACGAAAAATATCCTGCTACACAACGATCAATAAATATTCCACTTTTTAAAGGCACAAAATACTATATTGAAGTACTTCATAAGCAAGATAATTCAGGCACAGGCGTATCTGTCAGATGGAAATTACCGAATGATCTTATAGATGAACCTATCTCGTGGATGTACCTGTCACCTTATGATGAATGTCCCGGAGTTACGGCCTCAATTTTACCAACAGATGATGAGGTACTGATTGGTGAAAAACTTACCATGAAAGTAGAAAGAGCGGCAGGTACAACCATTGATGAAGTATATACCTGGACGGTTTTTCAAGGCGGGGTAGGTGCAGGTCTGCAGGATAATAATGGCAACCCGGTAAGCTCGGTAGATGGCTATAGTGCTATAGCAGTACCAACCGCCGAGGGTGAAATGATCTATAAAGTAACTAATAAGCTTGATCCTCAATGCTATAAATTCGTTAAGAAAAAAGTAAAGGAAGTTTTGTGCGGATGTAGAGCCTGCGGTGATAACGGAGAGGCCATAGCTACAGTAAATCCTGATGTAACTGCTGGGTTCTCTATTACAGGCCACAACTATGTGGTTACAAACAGTTTCCTAGATGCCGGCGATGGCGCACCTGTTGTTCAAAACATTACTTATCTGGATGGACTCGGCAGGGGCAGACAGAATATTACAAGAGGTGTTAGCCCGAAAGGCGAAGACATGGTTCAGCCAATCAAGTACGATGATTTTGGAAGAACTGCTGTGAACTATATGCCATTCCCTTATGAGGTAACTACTAATGGCGGTAAGTTTGTGGATAATGCTGCTGATAAAGCAGCTACAACGTATGCAGGTTATTATAGCGGAGATGGGAAAGCCTATACAGATGTCGTTTTTGAGAATTCTCCATTGAACAGAGTTTTAAGAGAGGGGCAAGTTGGGAATGGCTGGGAAGCTTCAGGTACTAAAGCAACTACCTATGATTATCGCCTTAACACAGAGAATGATGAAGTAAAAAAATTAACTTACTCTTTTGGCTCCGATAATTCAGGGAGTGCACTTGATGTGCACCAGGTACAAGTAAACGGTACTCATGGTGATAATACGTTAGCGGTGACTTCCACGACAGATTTGAACGGTAGTATCTCATTAACATTTACAGATTTCGAAGGAAATGTAGTGCTCAACCGTTCAATTATGAAAAAAGATAATGAGACGGTTACAACAAATACCTATTATGTATATGACGACTTCGGACAGGTAAGGTGTGTAATACCTCCAATGGCAGAGAATCTGTTATCAGGTAATTTTAACCCCTTTGCTAAGACCGGTAATCAGTTTACTTATGCACTCATATTTGCTTTCGACTATGATAAACAAGGGCGTGTGATAAAAAAGAAATCGGCTGATGTGCATGTACTTGAGGAAATGAGATATAATGCGCTCGACCAGTTAGAATTAGTAAAAACCCGTAGCGGTAAATGGATACAGATAACCTATGATCAGATAGGAAGAGAAAAAACCACCAACTTATATACAGATACAGGTGACCCCACTATTGGTCAGACAACCTACATGGACCGGCAGACTGAGAACTTCTATGATGATTATAATTATGCTAATAAAATTAATTATAACACTACTGTAGAGGGTTTTCCTGATACATTTATGCCAAACCCTAAAGGCCATCTTACAGGCACCTGGGCAAAATACATTGGTGAGGTATCAGGCGCAAATACAGCCAGGCTAGGCTCTGATTATTATGATGAGTATGGTCGGGCTATACAGATGTCTTCTAAAAATTATAAGGGAGGAACCGATTATTTGCTATATAAACTTGATTTTACGGGCAGGGTTATAAAAAATATGCTCATAGCCGACGGAGGCCCGGAAAAAGCAAGAGTACAGCGTAACTATGCCTATAATCAAAGTAGTGCCATTACAAGTGTTTGTCAGAAAACAGGACTTAGTAAAGATGGAGCAGATGATGCCAAGGCTTACTGGGAACCTGTAGCCCGTTATGTCTATAATAGTTTTGGCAACATGACTAAGAATACGATGGGCTGCAAAATACAGGAAGTAGATTATGCCTATGACATAAAAGGATGGTTAAAGAAAATCAATAACCCTAATGCTTTAGAAACACAGAAGGATTTCTTTGCTATGAGTTTAAGCTATGGCGGCTTCCCGGGTAATGGTACTATTACCGGGCAGAATTGGCAGGTAGCACAGCGAAAAGGCAAGCACACAGATCCTTTTGCATTAAAGCAAGGAAATTTATATGCCGATTCTTATGAGTACAATACAGAATATCAATTAAGCAAATCAACTTTATTGAATGGGAATGCTCCTGCATTGGTTTTAGAAAATCTTACTTATGATAAACACGGAAATATAAAGACCCTGCGCCGTAAGTGGAATGGTGAAACGGTAGATGATCTTACTTACACCTATGCCAGTGCTTCTAATCGCTTGCAGAGTGTCAATGAATCGCCGAATGGACAGACCCAGAACTTGCCACACTATGAGTTTTTTGATGAAAGCAAGACCCCTGGTGGTTCTACAATAGACTATACCTACGATGATTCTGGAAATATGTTGCAGGATGCAAACAAGGGCATAGCCAACGGGGAAATAGTCTATAATTACCTGAACCTGCCGAGTAAAATCAAGAACAACAAATATGTGTATACTGCCACGGGCGAAACAGTACACATGGAAACGGCTAATGGTATATTTGATTATATGGGTGGGGTTGTATTCAAAAATAGTAAGGTAGAAAGTGTACCAACAGCCAATGGGAGAGCATTGCCTCCGGGGACTGCCTTTTCTCCTGAAGACCCTACTGTTGAGAATGGCCCGATGCTGACTAATGAAAACTTCTGGCGATACGAATATCAGTTAACTGACCATTTAGGCAATATGCGTGTGGCCTGCCGTTGTCAGGAAAAGAAAGATGCAACCAAGCCGGAAGATGCTTACCCACCGAGGATAGTACAACAGGCGCATTATGACCCTTGGGGTGTGCATTTGCCCATCTATGGTAACCCTGACCCTTATTTAGGGAAGCCATCAGACCGCTTCCTGTATAATGGCAAGGAATATGAAAACCAACTGGATTTATATAACTTTGGTGCACGGATGTACGACCCAACAATTGGCCGTTGGTTTGTACCAGACCCAATAGACCAGTTCTTTGATTTCTCTCCTTATGGGTTTGTATTGAATAACCC
>CBIHRH010000681.1:0-3256 GCA_966212365.1 uncultured Emticicia sp.
GAATTTCAATTCTCTAACTACCGTGACTGGGGTAAAGGTCCACAGGAGGATGCGCTAAGCGCTTGTAGTGCTGCGGCTAAAGAATCATGGGCAGATACCTCTAAACAAGTAATTACAGGAGGCTCATACGCAGGGTATTTAACCGCCTGGATTATCACGCAAGACCATCGTTTCAAAGCCGCCTTTGCGCAACGTGGGGTTTACGACCTGACCACCTTTATGGGTGAAGCCAATGCCTGGCGATTAGTACCCAACTACTTCGGCTTGCCATGGGAGGACGAAAAAGTAACCAAAATTGATGCGAATTCACCTTATACCTTCGTCAACCAAATCAAAACCCCATTTCTCATTAAACATGGAGAAAATGATTTGCGTACAGGAGTAATCCAATCAGAAATGATGTTCAGAAGCCTGAAATATCTGGGCAAGGACGTGGAATATGTACGTATGCCGGGCGCAACGCATGAATTATCAAGAACAGGTAACGTCCGCCAGAGAATTGATAGGATTTTGAGAATTTATGAGTTTTTTGAGAGGTTTGTTGGGGTGAAGTAGGGTTTTAATGCGATTCAGGTAGAGACATAACGATTCGCCCTTTAGGTTTAAAAACTCACCCTCTGGATGAGACTCCAGGGTTTTCAAAACCATCTGCCAAAATTAAGCCCAAATGCAAAGCCGCTGACCAAAATAACAAAGAATAAAAAAGTTAGCGGCTTTATAATTATTTGATTTGAATATAAGTCAAATTACTCTCTTCATTAAAGGAATTTTACGAATTAGCCCAACAAGCATGTAGGAAAATAAAACACTTAAAATGCAGGCAATAATATATTTAATAGTTGGCCTAAGTGTTAAAGATTCCAGGATAATAGTAACACCAACTACGACAGCAGAATGGAAAATATAAACCCCGTATCTATTTTCTCTCAGTCCTGATAAAATAAAATTTGTGAAGTTGAGTTTCTTCTTAAATAGATAAAGGCAAAAGCCAGAGAAACCAATACACAAAAAGGTTTGGGCGAATGAAAGAGAAACTGATTCCCATGTAATGCCCGAAACAAATTTATCAGCTTTAGACGGATACTTTGAAAGAAGATAAATAATGACGCAAAAGTAAATGGCAGCAATAAGTGAGATGGGAAACCATATTGTTGCCACTTTTCTGGAAATCTTATCAAGCCAATTCTTTCTATAAACTAATAATCCGAGTGCATACATGAAAATGTAAGGAGTGATATTGGAAAACTCTATGCCTATAAAATTCTGTCCAAGTGGAAAAAACTGCCTCACAATGAGTAAAAGACCACCGCATAGAAGAATAATCGTCAATATATTTACATGTGTAGGGGTATTATCTGATATATATTTTGAAATAGAAAAATGAGGTTTTATAAATTTCCAATAGCAAACATATACTAATTCAAAAATTAATAACACCAGAATAAACCATGCATGAGAAGTATATGGTTTTGTGTTTTGCTGTAATACATAATTAAACCATGATAGTTGAGTTGACTTATTATGGATTTCAATATAATATAAAATACTTGGGGCAAAAATAATCATTACAAATAACAACGGTATCACCAGCCGAAATAATCTTGCTATTATAAATTTTGATACCCCTTTTTTCTCTAACGAAGGAATTGTCAAAAAAGCAGAAATGAAAAAGAAAAGACTCATTGAAAATGATGCCTCGATTCCAGTTAATGCCGAAAGGAAAATTTGAATTGTGCCGTTTAGCTTTTCAGATGTAACATAACACCAGCCGCCCATTGTTCCATAACCAATACTAACATGATGGAGTACAACCAGAACGGATAAGAATATCATAAGATTATCTAAATAATGAAGTCGTTTCATTTGCTACATCTAATTTTATATTGAACCTGTTTAACCTTTTTTGTTTTATGCGGACGCCGCGCAGACGAGAATGAGCGGTTCGCCGCTGCGATGCAATACATCTCTACAAAATAAAGACAAATTACCCCAAAAACAAGAAAAGGCTTCCCACCGGGAAGCCTTTTCTTGTTACTCATATGTTATCTTACTCAGATACTGATTCAGATTCTTTCTTTTTGTTAGAAAGTTTCTTTTTCTCACCTTCTACCATTTGCTCTTTCAAGGCAGCAAGGGCATCAAGGTCTCCAAGTGTTGATTTTTCTTCGTTTGCAGAAGCAGTTGCTTCTTTTCCACCTTTTTTCTTAGCTTCTTTTTTCTCATCTTCCTTAGGAGCTTCCCAGGTTTTAGAGTGAGAAAGCATGATTTTCTTCTCTTCTTTGTGGAACTCAAGCACCTGGAATGGCAATTTCTCACCAGCTTCAGCTACTGTACCGTCAGCTTTAGCCAAATGTTTCAACAAGGCGTATCCTTCAATACCGTAAGGTAGTTCAAGTGTAGCTTGTTTGTCATTTTTAGAGATAATTGTACACTCGTGCTCAGAGCCTACTGTGAAGATGTGCTCGAAAGTATCCCAAGGATTTTCTTCTAAGTGTTTGTGGCTAAGGGCTAAACGACGGTTTTCAACGTCAAGCTCAAGCACAACTACTTCCAAAGAATCACCAACTTTCACGAAATCAGATGGGTGTTTGATTTTCTTGGTCCAGGATAAATCCGAAACGTGAACCAAACCATCAATACCTTCTTCTAATTCAAGGAAGATACCGAAGTTAGTCATATTACGTACAGTACCAGTATGAGTAGTACCTACGCCATATTTGCTCAATAAATCTTGTTTAGTCCAAGGATCTTCAGTCAATTGTTTAATGCCTAAAGACATTTTACGCTCTTCGCGGTCAAGCGTCAATACAACTGCTTCGATTTCGTCACCGATTTTCAAGAAATCAGATGGGTTACGTAAGTGTTGTGACCATGACATTTCAGAAACGTGGATAAGACCTTCAACGCCCGGTTTCAATTCAAGGAATGCACCGTAATCTGCGATGTTTACAATCTTACCTTTTACTTTCGAACCAACTGACAATCCTTCTGCCAATGAATCCCAAGGATGAGACTCAAGCTGTTTCATACCCAACGAAATACGTTTTTTGTCTTCGTCGAAGTCCAGAACAACCACTTTGATACGTTGATCAAGTTTAAGCAATTCGTTTGGATGGTTGATACGACCCCACGAAATATCAGTAATGTGAAGTAGACCATCAACACCACCAAGATCGATGAACACACCGAAATTAGTAATGTTTTTAACCACACCTTCCAATACCTGACCTTTCTCCAAGTTATTAAGAATAACCTG
>CBIHRH010000682.1:0-3255 GCA_966212365.1 uncultured Emticicia sp.
ATTATCTGTTCACGATGGGTATCATAAGGTAGCCCTAAAATATCCAATGCATGCATCAATAACCAGGCAAATTCAGAGTTATGTCCGTAGCTGGTATTATCTTCCGCCGAAGCTTTTTGCCCATCTTCTGAGAATCTATCCCAACCCCATACAATATCAAATTTAATTTGTGGCGCTACTGTCCAGTCAGCCCAGAACTGCGGAATACCCGTACCATATTCTGGATGCATGATTTTCTTAGTCAGTAATTCAATTATTTCTAATAATTTGCGTCTGTGCACCTGTTGACCAGTACATTCATAAAGCGTAGTAAAAGCTTCCATTAAGTGCATATGAGCATCTAATGTTTTTCTGTCTCCACCTGCCGGACCTGGCCCTTTCAAATCCCAGTTTCTTAAAAACATTTCCCAATAACCCCCATAATAGGTATCTACCGCATGTTTTTGAAGGAGGTCAAATACTTTTTCTGCATATTCTTGTCCTCTTGGGTCACCCGTGGCTAATGTATATTCGCTTAAGCTATAAATGGCAAAGCTATGGCCATATATAATTTTTTCATCAATCGTCACTTCTCCCTTCCGATTCACCATCCAATAAAAGCCGCCATATTCATGATCCCACATTTTGTCTAATAGGAAATCGACACCGTGTTTAGCCATTTCAGCTAATTTGCCACCACCATATCCGGCTCTGTGGGCAGAAGAATAGGTAAATACCGAACGGGATTGGGCAATCAGAGATTTTTCGTCTTCTCCTGAATCATTGCCAAATTGGTCAAAATGGGTCAGGAATCCTCCATATTGATTATCGACAGTACGTGTAATCCAGAAGGGTAGAAGACCTGTATTAAGGTAGTTAATTATTTCGTCACGAAGTTGAATAGCGGTTTCTTTTGAGTACATAGGTGTGTTATCTAATTTTGAATTGAATTTGCTTGATAAACTGTTAAAATTTCATCTAATGTGGCTGTACCGGTCTGTCTGAGCTTCTGAACAGTCACTGCTGCTGCCAGATTAGCAATTTCTAAAGATTGTTGGATAGAAGCTCCGGCACCTCTGGTGGCTGAAAACGCAGCAACCACAGTATCACCCGCTCCCACGGTATCTATCTCATTTTTAATCGGAATTGCCTTTACATTCTGCGTTTCCTCCTTATCCAGATATAAAATGCCGTGCTCACCACGTGTAACAATTAAGCAATCACCAATCTGGGCTTGTAAAGTTTTGCCATGTTTAATGCATGCACTTTCATCTGCTTCATCCACTTCTTTGATATTGAGCAGTCTTGCCATTTCCTCGGTATTCACTTTCAGAATAGTATTTTTGATACAAAACCCGTAAGCACGTAAATCAGAGACAAAAAGACACTTGGGAGATTGAGCAATTAAGGTATTCAATTGTTCTATTCGCTTAGGGTTAAGCAGAGGATTGGGGAATTGCTGATTAATAACCAGAACATCTAAACCAGATAATGCTTGTGCCAGTGTATCAAGCAATTCGTTAAATAAATCGTCCGCCAATTGATTATTGGTGCCAAAATCCAGACGGTTTGATTCACCCTCTTTTGCCATAGGCTTGGTATAAGTGCAAGTATCCCATCCAGAATTGAGGATTTTTAAATGTTGCGTATTCGCATGAATATCATGAAAGAGGCTTTGCATTTCACGACCATAAATATCATTCCCTATGCATCCAAAAACCTTAATATTTTTAACTCCCAGAGCACTTAGATTATTAACGACATTCCCGGCTGCTCCTAAGGAAGAATGAGGTTTGCTCGCCCAGAAAACCTCTTTATTTGTTTCAACCGAAAATTCTCCGGTCTGATAATTAATGTCATAATAAAAATCGACTGCAAAATCGCCAATGACTCCAACACGCAGATTACTAATTCTTTTAAAAATGGCTTCAATTTCACTTTTGTTAATAAGCATTCGTCAGGATATTAAATTCTTGCTAAGATTTATTCTAATAGTACAAAATAGATGGAAGGGGTAAAATTGCTAAAAAAATGGTAAATAGAAATTAAAAACCTTAAAAACTTATTGCCATAAAAAACAGTCTTTTTATAAGACTGAAAAAATACAAAAAACGACTACTGATATTCAAGGTTTTATCATTACTGTTGAAAAATAATCGGTACAGACGAAAGATTTTTTCGTAATTTAGTGTTATAATAGAATACGCAAAGACCAAATCATGAAGTTTTCCCATTTACATAACCACACGCAATTCTCGCTCCTTGATGGTGCTTCTGACATAAAAAAACTATTTGCCAAAGCAGAGGCCGACGGCATGCCGGCAATGGCAATTACCGACCACGGCAATATGTTTGGTGTTTTTGATTTCGTTGCTACAGCCGGAAAATACAATGTAAAACCCATTGTTGGTTGCGAGTTTTATGTGGTAGAAGATCATACCAGAAAACAATTTACAAAAGAACAAAAAGACCAACGCTTTCATCAGCTTTTATTAGCCAAGAATCCAACTGGTTATAAAAACCTGACAAAACTCTGTTCTTTAGGCTTCATTGAAGGCTTGTATGGCAAATACCCGCGTATCACCAAAGCATTAATCGAACAATATAAAGAAGGTCTCATTGCAACCACCTGTTGTATTGGAGCAACCGTGCCTAAAACTATCTTGCGCAAAGGAGAAGAAGAAGGGGAGAAGGAGTTTAAATGGTGGCTGGATAGATTTGGTGAAGATTATTATGTAGAGATTCAACGTCATGATATTCCGGAGCAGATTAAGGTTAATGAGGTTCTGGTAAGATTTGCCAAAAAATATGGAGTGAAGATAATTGCCTCTAACGATAGCCACTATGTTGATCAGCAAGACTGGGTAGCACATGATATTTTGCTTTGTGTGAATACCAACGAAAAACTATCAACCCCCTCGGCTAAAGATTTTAATGATGATGAGGCAATATCAAGAGATACCCGTTTTGCTTTCTTCAACGATCAGTTTTATTTCAAAAACACGCAGGAAATGACAACACTTTTCAGAGATATTCCTGAGTCGATTGATAATACAAATGAGATTGTGGATAAGGTAGAGACACTGAAGCTGAAGCGTGATATTATGCTTCCGAATTTTCCCATTCCCAAGGAGTTTAAAGTGCATGAAGATGATGTAATGAACCAATGGGAGTATCTGAAACACCTGACTTATGAAGGTGCCAGACAACGATACGGAGAAATCCAATCAGAGGTACAGGAGCGCCTTGATTTTGAGCTGTTTACCATCAAATCAA
>CBIHRH010000683.1:0-3249 GCA_966212365.1 uncultured Emticicia sp.
CCTATTAACTGGCTTTTAGTAAGTTGATAGAAACTCGTTAACCCTGAACTCACGTTAAATTATATAAAAAAATCTATTTTTTTCAAATAAACATTTCATCAACTAGCTGGCATTCAATTATAGATTTAGAATATGTGAAATTTGAAAACTCGCTTACCACCAAAAAAAACGCCCCAACCCAAAGGGCCAAGGCGTTTCCAAATTTATAGACTATTAACAATTAGTTGCCACCTGTTCTGCGTTGTTCGGCTTCTGTTGCTGTGCTGCGGTTACGTGCATTTTTCACATTCTGGTTACCGAATTTGTATGAGAACGATAAACGTACCATTCTACTATCCCAACGGTTGTTCAGGGTCATGTTTACACCTGCAAAGTTGGTTTTGCCACTCCAGAAACTTGTTAAGAAAATGTCATTTACGTTCAGGCGAAGGGTAGCCTTTTTCTTCCACAAGCTTTTTTGTAAACCTGCATTTACTGCATATTGGGCTTTGCCTTGCATGATACCGTATACGTTTGGTGAGTTGTACCACATCGAGATTTCTGCCGACAAGTCTTTTGGTAATTTAAAGTTCTGACTTGTATAGAAATTATAAGCCCATTGACCCACACTCAGATTCTGGTCTGATACCACACCCTTGTATTGATTATGATAAAACGATACGTTGTTCTGAGAATTCCACCATTTGGTGATCGGAATCGGCACACTGAAATTCACGTTGATGTTCTCAAATCTTGCAATGTTTTCTTGAGTCGCAAATGTGATTTTTTCCGGGTCAATACCTTGGATATTGTTGTATTTTTTCAATTTCTCCAATACTTCCGGCACGTTTACGGCATTTTTGATAACCTCAGCCATATAATCGTTGGTAACAGTATAGCCTATACTTGTTACAAACCCTTGTTTGTAGGTGTGCGTCAATTCAAACGAGTTACTGTATTGTGGCATCAGGTATTCGTTTCCTAACTGATAAGTGTATGGGTCAAGGAAATAAATGAACGGATTCAATGAATTATATCCCGGACGGTCGATACGACGGCTGTATGAATATGTCAACTGATTGTTTTTATTAATCGTTTGAGTCAGGAACACACTTGGGAACAACTTCACATAATTGCGTTCACGAGACTCGTTCAAGGTTACTGATTTGCCTTCTGAATGGGTATGCTCTAAACGTAAACCAGCTTGTAAATTGAAAGCCTTGTTCAGCTTTTTGTTGAAGTTGGCGTAAGCGGCGTTAATATTTTCAGTATAGATAAAGTAATTGGTACGTCCTTTATCTACTGTGCCATTCTGATAGAAGCGGATGTCGTTATCTGATGTTACCCAGCTGCTTTTTACTCCGAATTCCAACTTTGCACCACCTTTTAATGGATTCACATAATCTGCTTTTACGGCAAAGATATTGTATTTATTCGGCGTGTTGCTTGTGATGTTCAGCGGTGTGCCATATTCTGTTTCTACTTTATCAACATATTGGTAGAATCTTGACACCATCCCTCTTTCTTTGCCCTGATTATCATAAAGCGAGTAATCAATGTCAGCCGTAAGCTCTTTTCCTGTCGAATCGAATGTATGTTTCAGGTTTGCATTGAAAGTAGTATTCACCCAGGTTCTGATATTACTTGAGGTCGTCACCAAACTTGAATCAGGTACAGCCGAACTCGAACGTTTCATATAAGTGATATTCTTGTTAGGGTTCGAGCTTTCCCATGCCCCTACGTTACCTGTTATCAAAACCCCCACAGTGGTCTTTTTAGTAGCGTAATAATCTGTGCCTAATTTATAGCTAAGATTCTGGTTGTTCTGATAACGGTGCGCGTATTGTTCAAAAATCTGTCCACTCATGTCTCTCACAAAGGCATTGTTATTGAAACGTTGGTTATCAGAAAACGTAAGATTCGTAAACGTATTGAATTTGCCCTGGCGGTTGTTTAAATTCAGACTTGTATTGTACTTTGGCATCATACCGGGCTTCCTTTCTTCTACGGCAGTAAGATCTTTGTTTAGCCCGGTTTTGATAAAAGGGGGCAAACTCAATGATCCTCCTATAGATACACTACCATTAGTACCAAAGTTTTTATTTTTCTTTGTTATGATATTAATCACAGCTTTTCCGGCTGCGTCGTAGCGAGACGATGGGTTTGATACAATTTCGATTTTCTCAATCTGGTCACTATTCATGCTTTTCAACAAGTTAGCCAGATCACTTTGCGACATATAAGTCTGTTTGCCATCCATTAATATCAACACGCCTTGCTTGCCTTTTACGCTGATGTTATCATTGTTATCAACCGTAATCCCCGGCGATTTCTGCAAAACCTCTAAGGCCGTATTACCATTGGCTACTATACTTCCTTCAACATTCACCACCAATTTATCAGCTTGTTGTTCGATGAATGGCTTTCTGGCCGAAACCGTTACCTCTTTCAGGTTTTTGGTATCTAATTCCAACTGGATGTTAGATAATTTCACCTCAAGGTTTTCGGCACTGATAACAATTTTTGGAGAATAGTATTTTTTATAGCCAACCATCGAAACCGATACGATAAACTGGTTCTGCGTTTCGCTGCTGACAAATTGTTCGATTAAGAATTTTCCTTCTGTATCACTTACGCCACCTTTCACCAATGTAGAATCCTGGGCTTTTAATAAAAGGACACTGGCAAACGGGAGTGCTTGTTTTTTTTCGTCGTAGAGGCTTCCCGAAATCTTTCCTTTGGTAGTTTGGGCAAAAGAAAGTAGACTCGCTCCTGCCAACAGGAGTGTTAGTAATAGCTTTTTCATTAGATTTAATTATTTACTTAGTAATAGCCTTGTTATTTTAGCGGATGCTCTTTTGAAGCAAATGCACTGTTGGTATATGGTTTTATTAAATGCTTTTCATAAATTTTTCTCATATTTTCTTTCAACCACCTTTTAGATGGTGAAAGCCGGATTCAGGTTACATCTGTTCTTTAAAAAACTGCCTCTAAAGGCTGAGACAGTTTTATTTTTTAATTAACCTAAACTAAACTAAATATCGTGAGCTTTTTCATAATTTTCTGACACAAACTTATAGTACTTTGTAATGCAAGGTAACTGATATTACATAAGTGGTTTTAATCTTGGTATGAGTGGCAAAACCGTGCTTTTGCTATTTAGATGCAAGTATATGTGCTACGGTTGCACAGAATTTTTATTTTTTTTCAGGCACAAATTCCAGAATATCTCCCGGCTGACAGTCAAGTGCCTCACAGATAGCCTCTAAG
>CBIHRH010000684.1:0-3238 GCA_966212365.1 uncultured Emticicia sp.
GTCTTAAACCTGCTTTTTGCTTGGCTTTATCCGGACCGTGACAGGCGAAACACTTATCTGAAAGAATAGGTTTTACATGAAGATTAAAGTCAAGTTCATCAGGAAGTTCTTTATAAGCCATAGCTACTTCTTCAGGCAAATCAGGCTTACAGGAAAACAACAGCAGATTTGCCGAAAATACCAATACTAATGATATGTAGGGTATCTTCATAGAAATGATAGGGTTCAACTCTACAAATATAAAGTTTAGCTTATATAATCGCTATTGAAAATTGATAAAGGATTGGAAAGCCCTATTAAAATTTATTAATCGGCTGGGAATATATATTTAGCTCGATTATTAAGTGAAGATAGATTCTTATGTGTAGAGTGAAATAGAAAGGGAATATCCTCAAAATATTCCCTTAATTTTTTACCTATACCCTCATATAGTCAGGAACCCATTTTTTAATTGATTGCTTTATTTCTTTAGGTGAAAGATTAATATCTGCCGCCTCTTCAATCAGTTCAGGGAGTTCTTCGTCTGAAGCAAACCTTAAGGCTAATAATTGATTTAAAGAAAGTCTTGGTTCAATCAGTTCTAATCTTTTCTTTGTCAGCAGATAATAGCGGAAGCGTAATTCCAGCCTTACAATTCTATCCTGATTCATCAAAGCATAGTGTTGTCTGAGCATATATGATAGCCATGCTATCAGGAAAAGTATAATGCTGAGCACTATCCAAATTGGTTGTTGTTCTTTATATTCTGTACTGAAATAAATACACAAACTCATAAGAAAGAACACAATAGGATAAAAAACAAAGTGGTGCGGCGTATAGTATCTGACGTGGTTTTTATAATTCTGTACTTCCATAATAAACTTAAAATATTATAAGGGTCTAAAATCTCCCTCAAAGGTAAAGAAAAGAGTATTTACTCAAATGATGTTTGAATAAATACTCTCTTCTTGATTCAAATACTACTAAAATTTAATTACTTCCCAATAAGCAGGTTTGGGCTTAAATTCGGTATCAAACAAAAGTGGATAGTCTTTTCTACCCGGAAAAGGGAAAGAATCTAACCAGGTTGATTTGTCTGATAAATTCCAGAAAGTTACACCTGTCAGATGTCCTTTATGCTTGCGGAAAACTTCAAATAGCATCTTGTAATGCTCTGTTTGTTTCTGCTGAATTTCAGGCGGGAATGCTGTTATATCGGTAGGTCGTTTCTCTCTGCGTTCATGCTCTTTGGGATAAACCGAAACATCCAGTTCTGTTATTTGCACTTGCAAACCCAAAGAGGCAAATTTATTGATTGATTCATCCAGTTCTTTTGCGGTAGGTTCATACACAGACCAATGTCCTTGTAAACCCACACCATGAATAGGTACACCCTTATCTTTTAATTTTTTGACTAACTGATAAATCCGCTCACGCTTAGAGGCACTTTCTGTATTATAATCATTATAAAAAAGTAAGGCATCAGGATCTGCTGCATGTGCATACTCAAAGGCTTTTTCGATATACTCCTCACCAATGATTTCATAAAATTTACTCTTTCTGTAAATTTCGTCTCCTTTATCAGGAACTGCCTCGTTGACTACATCCCAGGCATAGAGTTTACCCCTATAGCGGCTTACTACGTCAGTAATATGCTGTTTCATTCGGGCTAGTAGCTCTTCTTTGGTAACTTGCTGGTCATTTTTTGTAAAAAACCATTTAGGGGTCTGATTGTGCCAGCACAGCGTATGTCCACGCATTTTCAAGCCATTTTTCTGTGCAAATTCCACGATTTTATCTGCTGGTGCCCAATTATATTGATTTTCTTCCGGATGAATTGGCCCCATTTTCATCGCATTTTCAGGAGTCATACTACTGAAATGCTGCAAAATCAGGGCAGATTCCGGGCCTGGGTCCATCATTCTGGGACTCACTGCCACTCCTGTCAGAAAATAGTCTTTATAATAGTCTTTCAAGCCTTTATCCTGTGCCTTTAAGGGATAGCGTGAAAGTATCAGGATAAAAGCGATAGCAATAAGGTTTTTCATACTTTTAATTATTAAGAATTACTTATACGCATTGACAGGAACAATTGTACCATCTGAATTGTACTTCAATTCCGTTACTTTGATGTTTCGCAAATGGGTTTGGCCTGATAGCTGCACATCATGATAAAATAAATACCATTTACCTTTAAATTCTACAATTGAATGATGATTTGTCCACCCATCTACAGGATTTAAAACTACACCCTTGTAGGTGAATGGCCCATAAGGGCTATTGCCAATCGCATAGCAAATATTATGGGTATCTCCGGTAGAATAAGAGAAGTAATATTTGCCATTATATTTGTGCATCCAGGCTGCTTCAAAGAAACGCTTATCGTTATTGCTTTCTAAAAACGTCTTGCCATTTTCATCTACAATCTTTACTTCTTTTGGTGTCTCAGCAAAACTTAACATATTATTGCTCATCTTGGCTACTCTTGGTAAAATTGCCTCTTCATTGCCTGATTTCAATTTAGCATTGGTATCATAAGAATTACCTGCCCATCTTTGTAACTGTCCGCCCCATATGCCACCAAAATACATATAATAGCTGCCATCAGTATCTTTAAAAACAGTAGGGTCAATGCTATAACTGCCTTCGATAGCCGTCCTTTCAGCCTTGAACGGGCCTTCCGGCTTTTTGCTGGTAGCTACTCCGATCTTAAAAACATCTTGCTTGTCCTTAACCGGAAAATACAAGTAATATGTTCCATTTTTATAAGCTGCATCCGGCGCCCATAATTGTCTGCCAGCCCAGGGAATATCTTTAATATCTAATGCTACGCCATGATCAGTAACTTTTCCGGTTGGGCTATCCATCGAAAGTATATGGTAATCTTTCATATCAAAATGACTTCCATTGTCGTCTTGCTTTATTCCCGATTCAATATCATGCGAGGGATAAATATAAATTTTGCCGTTGAATACATGCGCTGATGGGTCAGCAGTATAAATATGGCTAACTAATGGTTGTGAAACAGGTTGTTTTTTGTTCTGTGCGAAGGCTGTTACTGTTCCAATCAGAGACAAAACAATTATGGCGAACTTTTTTTGAGTGAGGCAATTCATATTTTTAATATTAAGTGATTGAGAGAGTTAGTGAATGAACGGTCCGCCGTACAGCGGTGATTAAACTATTCAGAACCATACATGTATTATTTATCAATTATCTATTATAAATTCCATTTAAAAACATAATTATTTTCAGAAGT
>CBIHRH010000685.1:0-3232 GCA_966212365.1 uncultured Emticicia sp.
TGGGTAAATCAAAGTTCAGACAAAACTCACTTCCTTAAACCCAAAATACTGTATTTCTCCATCAACTTCAAGCATTAATTGACCGTTATCAGCTATATCTACAATCTTACCTGAAAATTTACTGCCATCTTTGCTGAATAGATGCGTTTCTCCAAAGCGATATAGATGCTGCAGATACTGTTTTTTTTGATTAGCGGCCTGACCATTTTTCAGTTGCAGATAATATTTTTCAAGACAAGCGCATAATTCTTCCACCAGCTTTTCGAGGTCAAATTCATCTTGTTTGGTAGCTAATCTTAAAGAGGTGATTTTAGGATTGCTAAAGCTTAACTGATTGATATTCACCCCTATACCTACTATAGAATTACTTAGACGACTACCCGAAATGGTATTTTCTATCAATATTCCAACAAGCTTTTTATCGCCTATATACATGTCATTCGGCCATTTGATGTATAAATTTTCTGCAACATATTTGCTCAAAAACTCGTATACACCTAAAGAGACTGCTATATTGAGGCTAAACTGTGAAGCGGCCGCCAGAAAATCTGGCTTTAATATGACAGACATGGTAATGTTTTGCCCGGGAAGTGTTTCCCAGTTATTTCCCCGCTGTCCGCGTCCGGCAGTTTGGTCAGAAGTTATGACAAGAGTGCCGTCAAAAATCGGCCCGTTTTGAATTTTTTCGGCGGCAACATCGTTAGTAGAATGACAACTTGGCAGATAAATGAGATTTTTACCAAGAAATAGCGTTTTGGGCTGAAAATTGTGCAATTTTTTATTAATTTAGCGTTTTGACAATAAAATAATGTTATATTATAGTAAATAACGCTTATATTTAGAAAGTAAACAATACCATATTCTGAACTATGCCGAAAATTTGCCTATGGGATGGCTTCAAGAACGGCATAATTCGTGCAAAATTATAAGATGATAAAAAAGAAAAAAGAACTTTCAGGTGAAGAATTAAGTCGCTTAGTAGTGCATGGCATGTTAGAAAAAAAGGCGGCAAATATAGTGGTGATGGATTTGAGAAATGTAAAAAATGCAATTACTGATTTTTTTGTTATCTGTTCAGGAAATACCGATACACAAATTGATGCGATTGCTACTTCAATTGACGAAGAAATATTCAAAGCTTCAGGAAAACACCCTTGGCATCAGGAGGGAAAACAAAACAAAGAATGGATTTTGTTAGACTATGTTGATGTGGTTGCTCACGTTTTCAGAAAAGACCGTCGTAAATTCTACGATTTAGAATCACTATGGGGCGATGCTGAACTAACTGAAATTGCCGAAAGTATGGAACCAGAACCCCTTAAACAAATACTAATAGATTGATGTTTTAACATTGTTAATCTTTACAGTTTAAGCAATTTTATGTAAAGTTTTTATGTATTAATAATATTTGCTTTAAAATTTCAAAAAAAAACAACATGCCACAAAACATCCACGACTCTCCAAGAAGAAAACCACAGAACAGTGGTGGAGGAGGTTTGCAGGGGTGGATTGTAGCGGCTATTATTATTGGTATTGTAGGCTTTTTACTTTATTCAAGGCAGGCAACACTTGCCACTATCAAGTACAAAGACCTTGAGCAAATGATTTTGCAAAAAGATGTCCAAAGTGTAGCCGTTGTTGAAGGAAATAAAACCGTTGAAATCACCCTTACCCGAGAAGCACTTCAAAAACCTGAATATAGAAAAGAATTAGGTAATAATCGTTTTACAATCGGAGGTCCACACCTGAAATTAGATGTTGTGTCGGTTGAATCTTTTATGCGTGATTACACCGAGTTTCTGAAATCTCAGCAGATTGATCCGAATTACCGAAACACACTATACCCGGAAAGAATTGAACGTCAGGATATTATGACGATGGTATGGCAACTATTGCCTTTCATTGTAGTATTGGGCTTGATGTACTTCTTAATGAGCCGTATGGCAGGTGGTGGCGGCCCGGGTGGTGCTATCTTCAATATCGGCAAATCAAGAGCAGCTTTATTTGATGCTGATAGCAAAGTGAAAATCACCTTTACTGATGTAGCAGGTCTGGAAGAAGCTAAAGAAGAATTACAGGAGATTGTTGATTTTTTGAAAACACCTAAGAAATATACTGAATTAGGAGGTAAAATCCCGAAAGGTGCCCTTTTAGTAGGCCCTCCAGGTACTGGTAAAACCCTTTTGGCAAAAGCCGTAGCTGGTGAAGCCAGTGTACCTTTCTTCTCATTATCAGGTTCTGATTTCGTTGAAATGTTTGTTGGGGTTGGTGCTGCACGTGTACGTGACCTATTTAAACAAGCAAAAGAAAAAGCACCTTGTATTATCTTTATTGATGAGATTGATGCCGTAGGTCGTTCACGTGGACGTGGTGCAATGCCGGGTGCAAATGATGAACGAGAGAATACCTTGAACTCATTATTGGTAGAGATGGATGGTTTCGGTTCTGATGCAGGTATTATCATTCTTGCTGCAACTAACCGCCCTGATGTATTAGACTCAGCTTTGATGCGTCCGGGTCGTTTCGACCGTCAGATTAGTGTAGATACGCCAGATTTAATCGGTCGTGAGGCTATCTTTAAGGTACACATGAGACCATTAAAACTATCTGATTCAATAGATATTAAGAAATTGGCTGCGCAGACACCTGGTTTTGCAGGGGCAGAAATTGCCAACGTTTGTAATGAAGCCGCCCTTCTTGCAGCCAGACGTGGTAAAAGTGCCATTGATATGACCGACTTCCACGATGCCATTGACCGTGAGATTGGTGGTTTAGAGAAGAAAAACAAATTGATTTCGCCGGAAGAAAAAGAAATCGTTGCTTACCATGAAGCAGGTCACGCCGTAGCAGGTTGGTTCTTAGAGCATGCGAATCCATTGGTAAAAGTAAGTATAGTACCTCGTGGTATTGCTGCTTTGGGTTATGCGCAGTATCTGCCGAAAGAACAATACTTATACCGTACAGAACAACTATTCGACGAAATGTGTATGACCCTTGGTGGTCGTGCTGCCGAAGATGTGGTTTTTGGTAAAATCTCAACTGGTGCACTAAGTGATCTTGAAAGAGTAACCAAAAGCGCTTATGGCATGACAACCGTTTATGGTATGAACGAGAAAATCGGAAATGTATCTTTCTATGATTCTAAGGGGCAAGGTGAGTATTCGTTTACAAAACCTTATTCAGAAGAAACAGCGAAGATTATTGACGAAGAGGTAAAAAAACTCATCGAATC
>CBIHRH010000686.1:0-3220 GCA_966212365.1 uncultured Emticicia sp.
ATGATTTTCAGGAATTGCCGGAAGAAGGATTGACTAATTATTCAGGTCAGGATTTAGTGGGCTCGGCTTATACCAAACGTTATGATTTGATGACTTTGAAACAACAGCGCGAGGCAGTTGCACTGAGAGCGCCGATTATTCAATCTGCTTTAAAGCCTCAACTGGTAGCTTCTGGTGGATTTACAACGGCCGGAAGACATCTGTTTCAGCAGAATATCAATGGGAATGACGTATTGAAAACCATTGAACAACGAAACATTGTCAGACAATTAGGAAATCAGATTAACGTGTATGCAGGTTTAAACTTAGTCTGGAATATATTTGACCGGAATCAGACCAAAACGGCAGTTGCCAAAAACAGGATAGAAGAAGCCAACCGTGAATTGGATATAACCGACAAACAAGACCAGATACGAGCCGAAATAAACCAGGCCTTGACCGACTACGAAACTGCCCAACAACAATTCACTACTGCACAAGCGCAGTTATCAGCCGCGCAGGCTGCCTTTGAATTACAGGAAGGCCGCTTCCAGAATGGCCTGGCCCCATTGGTAGATTTATTTGTAGCCCAAAGCGCACTAGCCTCTGCCAAAATCAATGTGGCCCGTGCAGGTATTCAGCTACGTTACCAACAGAAATTGATACAATTTTATGTTGGGGATGGGCAGGAATAAGGCAGCATATTTATACTTGAAGGGGAGCAGTTGCTTCCCTTTTTTATTGCCGATTTGTTTAAGATTATTCCTTTGCCAGGACAAGACGACACAATCTCTCATTCGCTCCCCCAATAGTTTGATTACATCAAAAATCTCCTCAGGCCCTTTGAAAGTACCATCCAAAAGCAGAAATTTAGGGAACGCCCAGTCGGGCGCTCCTATTTACATAAATACTATTATTATGTCTGATATAAAAGCAGCCAGAAGCTTGTTTAAAAGAGCAATCGGCCATATATACCAGCAGGTAGTTTTGCAGTCTTTCACGGTTCCAGCCACTAAAACGGAACTGAAAAAGGTTACCAATATGGTGGGAACCTTTTTCAACGAAAGCAACACCGGACGCCTGTTTAAAAAAGCGATTGGCTATACTCACCAGCATTTTGTCAAAGTATCAACCACGAAATCGAAACCAGAAAAGGTTACCAGTATGGTGGGAACCTTTTTTAATAAGGACAGAACAGAAGCCTCTTTAAAAGAGCAATTAGCTATATATCAGCAGGTTGTCAAAGTAGCGGCCACTAATACGGAACTGAAAAAGGTTACCAATATGGTGGGAACCTTTTTCAACGAAGGCAACACCGGAAGCCTGTTTAAAAAAGCGATTGGCTATACTCACCAGCACTCGGAGTCTTCCTGAGGTCTATTAACAAGCGCTCATAAACGCCTCATTATCAAGATTTATCTAAATTTCTTTGAAGTTTCTGGTATAGGACTTAGATTTAAATATTAGTGCTATGATTTTTCTTTACATTCACACACCTTATGATTTCAGAAAACCAATCAACCTTAATTATTATTCAAACATGAAAAAAGTTCTTTTTTCGTTGCTACTGGCATCTGCAAGTGCGGTGGCACAAAATACGGCTTCTTCAAAAGACGGCTCACCACCTCTGGTAACTTTTACCGACCAGCAGATACGTGATAACATGATGCAGCAATTAGGCATCAAGCGCATGAGGCCCGGCTATAGTGGGAATGAATCTGACCCGAACCATGCTAATTATGATGAATCTAAGGCAAACCCCTGCCCTACTTTACCCGATGTGCTGGTACTTAAAAACGGCAAAAAAGTAAGCAATACCGATGACTGGTGGAATAAACGTCGCCCGGAATTAGTAGAAGATATAGAAAGAGAATTATATGGCCGACTTCCGAAAAATATACCCATGGTAACATGGACAGTCAAAATCACTGATAAGGAGGTAGTAGGTCGAACACCTGCAATAGCCAAACAAATTATAGGGCATGTTGATAACAGGGAGTATCCGTTAATTAATGTCGATATCAACATGATGTTAGTGGTACCCACCAATGTAAAAGGCCCTGTTCCGGTACTGATGATGTTTGGCAGGCCATCGTTTCCCGCGCCGGCACAACCGAGTCCTGAACATATGGAAAAACTCAATGCTTCTTTCAAAGAAATGATGATTAAGCATGACCCATCATTAAAAGCTATATTCGACCAGTATCCTGCCTATACACCTGTCACCCGATTACCCAGCCCCAATTTCTTTGCACCGGCTACTAATGGAGAATCTCCTTCAACTGAGCAATTGTTGGCCGCAGGTTGGGGATATGTAACCATTGACCCGGCAAGTATTCAGGCTGATAACGGCGCTGGGCTAACCAGAGGTATTATCGGTTTAGTAAACAAAGGCCAACCCAGAAAACCCGAAGACTGGGGTGCTTTAAGAGCATGGGCATGGGGCGCAGCACGAGGACTTGATTATCTGGAAACCGACCCATTAGTTGATGCTAAACGTGTAGGCATTGAGGGAGTATCCCGCTATGGCAAAGCCGCTTTGGTCACAATGGCCTTCGAACCACGTTTTGCCATAAGTCTGATAGGCTCATCAGGTAAAGGAGGGGCTGCCCTGCACCGTAGAGTATTTGGTGAGGGGGTTGAAAATCTTTCCGGGGGATTCCATTACTGGATGGGGGGTAATTATATGAAATATGGGGCAGAGGAAGCAGACTTCGGTAAGAAGACGGGCTGTGATTTACCCGTCGACTCCCATGAACTCATTGCCCTTTGCGCACCAAGACCTACTTTCATCAGCTATGGAATCCCAGAAAAAGGCGATGCCAAATGGCTCGACCAGCAAGGGAGTTATATGGCAACAGTGGCGGCAGGCCCGGTATTCAAATTATTAGGGGCCAAAGACATTGGCGTTTCTAATGACTATCTGACAGAAAAAATGCCCCCTTATAATACAGATATGCTAACAGGACAACTGGCCTGGCGCCAACATGATGGCGGCCACACCGATTGGCCCAATATGCAACATTTCATTCCCTGGGCAAGCAGGGTTCTGAAATATGAGAAATAAGATACAATAAACGAGAAGCCTCCATTTATAAATAGTGGCCTTTTATAAGTATAGATAACCTTTATAAGGGTTTATCATAGTACAAATCTATTTTATTATGTCTGCCAGGTTGCGCATGATAAAATTCCACTAATTGGGGTATATCCAGTTGGCATAGTTTTTTATGTTTTATGG
>CBIHRH010000687.1:0-3199 GCA_966212365.1 uncultured Emticicia sp.
ACTTTTTGGTATTATTCCTGCCTGGCAGGCTGCCCGATTAGACCCCGTAATTGCTATCAGAAGCAAATAAATTCCAATTTTTCGATACTTTCTTACATGATTGAGTAATTTTGCCCTTTCAAAAATTGCTCAATCGTGTAATGGCTATTATTCTCAGTATCGAAACTTCTACCAAAGGCTGCTCAACGGCTATTCATCAGGATACCCAATTGCTGGCTTTGAGTGAGTTATTCCATGAAAAATCTTCCTCCGGAATGCTCACTACTTTAATTCAGCACGTTGTAAAAGTTTCCGGTCTTGAATTTTCCAATCTTGATGCGATTGCAGTAGCCAAAGGCCCCGGCTCTTATACAGGTCTGCGCATTGGCGTTTCTACTGCCAAGGGGCTATGTTTTACGCTCGAGAAACCCTTACTTGCCGTAAATACCCTACAAGCTTTAGCATGGCAGGTACATAGTATAACACAATCAGTTAGTGCCGATGAAATACCATTGCTTTGCCCTATGCTTGATGCCCGCCGGATGGAAGTCTATTGTGCTTTATATCGGGCAGATACGTTGGAGCAAGTATCCCCAACAGAAGCCAGAATCATTGACGAAAATTCGTTTGCAGAAATATTAGAAACGCAGAGAATTATTTTCTTTGGCGATGGAGCGGCTAAGTGTAAAGATGTTTTAGGTAAATTTGCTAATGCTATATTTTTGAAAGAAAATATCAATCCATCTGCTAAGGGAATTGGTGTCTTAGCTTATGAACTATATGAGAAGAATCAATTTGAAAATGTGGCTGATTTTGAGCCTTATTATCTGAAAGAGTTTATGGCTGCCACGCCTAAAAAGGCATAGGTTCAGCGTGGCATCTGTGGCGGCGTCCGGCCTAGACTCGTCTGTGAATGGGCGTGTCACGCTTCAGCACTCAGAAATTCATCTACTGAACTTATCAAAAGAAGTAAAGGCCTGCAAAAATAAGCGTGCCACGCCCTTTCTCTTGCGATTATAGGCATGGCACACTTGATGATTATCTTTTATCACTTTCCTCCTTTCAGTATAGATTGATATCTTGGCATATCTTTGAATAATTTCAAGGCTTCCTGTACTTCTTTATCGCGTTCGAATGAAACGAATTTCATGGCTTTCTGATAATAGTAGCGACTAAGGATTTCTGCCTCTAATTGCTCTTTAATATCTGCCTTGTTTTTTATTAAATCCTGTTGTTTGCTTTGGCTGATTTTGTCTCTTAAAGATTTCAGATTCTCTTGTACTGCATCCAAACTATTTTCTTTTTTAGCAGAGGCTTCAAGATTATCCAGACTTTTTTCCATTGAGGTAGAATAAGTAAAATCTTTGGTTTTTAACCAGTTCGTAAAATCCTGATAATCTGAGTCTTTCAATGAGAATTTCTCTTGAGGTTTTTCGTTGGCATGCTCAAAATAGTATTTAGTAGCATAATCGAAAATTACATTTTTTGCCAATAAGTTAGCAGTAACCGAAGCCATAACTGGCACTTCTGTTTTAATATCCGGGTCAATGCCACCACCATCATATACTGTACGACCATTTTTGGTCTTAAAGGCTGTCTTTAAAGAATCCGGCACTTTACCTACACTACCATCAGCATTTCTGTGGCTATAATCCAATGCCTGAATACAACGTCCACTCGGGATATAGTATTTAGCTGTGGTGATTTTCATCTTTGTATTATAAGTCAAATCACGGGTGGTTTGTACCAATCCTTTACCAAATGAACGCTGACCGATAATTACGGCACGGTCATAATCCTGTAAAGTACCACTCACAATCTCAGAAGCCGAAGCACTCATACTATTTACCAGAACCACAATCGGAATTTCAGTATCCATCGGATTTTCCATAGACGTAAACTTCTTATTCCAGTCAGCTACTTTGCCTTTGGTTTCAACAATCAATTGGTCTTTTGGTAAAAACACATTACAGATTTCAACCGACATATTCAATAAACCACCTGGGTTGCCTCTCAAATCAAAAATCAGTTTTTTCATTCCCGCAGCCTTCAATTCGCTGAAAGCTGATTTTACCTCTTTGGCCGCAGTGGCCGTGAAGTCATTCAATTGAATGTAACCTACCTCGTCATTAATCATACCTGAATGAGGTACGTTCAGCGTTTTTACAATATCACGACCTACAGTCAGGTCGATCGGAGAATTTTGTCCATAACGTTTTATTTGCATTTTCACCGTAGTTCCGGTTTGTCCCTTCATCAAACGTCCCATATCTACCCCTTTGCGAGAAACCACATCAATGCCATCTACTTTCAGTATCTCATCGCCAATTTTCATTCCGGCTTTATCGGCAGGCGAGCCTTCATAAATCATCACTACCAGGTGTTTGTTGTTCTGGTGCGAAACCGTGGCGCCAATACCATTGTATTTGCCGGTAGCCATTGTCATGTAGTCTTCAATATCATCTTCCGGAAAGAAATTGGTATAGGGGTCCAGCTGTTTCAGCATCGACTCAATACTCAATCTCATGGCCTTGTTGGGATTGATTTCGTCTACATAATAAGCGTTCAGTTCTTTAAACATCGTAGCGAAAATATCGAGGTTCTTTGCTATTTCGAAATAGCGGTCGTCGTATTTAAACGCCACAAAAGGAATGGCCAGAAAAATGAAAATAATGATGGAAAACTTACGGATACGTTTCATTTCTTTTCTTTTTATTATAAAATTTTTATCATATCTGGGGCTCAAAAAGCAACTGTTACAAATTAACGCAAAAACTCATCCAAAAGGTATCTCATTGTGATAAAAGGTAAATCATTGAGTCGGCTTACCATAGGTTTTTGCTTCAAAACTCAACTTCTTTTTTGGCAAAGTTTGTCTTTTTACGATGTATAGATTATCAAAATCAGATTCTTGCAAATCTTTCGTAAGCGTATCTTTCTCATAAAGTCCATTGACAATATGACGTACAGTATTGCTATGCCCGACTACCAGTATATTTTTCCCTTCCAGTTTTTTCAGATCCTCAATAAATGGTTTTTGGTTTCTTGGATCGTAGTTCTGAATATTTAACTGCATCGCATCTGCAAGAGGTTTGCCAGTATTGGTCGTTCGTAAATATTTAGTGGTGTATACGGCTGAGATTTTTTTATTAGCCAATAGTTTCTTCAATGTTTCTGCTCTTTCTTTTCCTGCAGCACTTAACTCTGGGTCGGTAGATGT
>CBIHRH010000688.1:0-3184 GCA_966212365.1 uncultured Emticicia sp.
CAAACAATTTCCGGCTTCAACCTGGTTAAGGCGCCGTGACCAATTGGAGTATCTCGAAGAACCTGATATGTTTCATGACACTTTCGGTCATGTTCCGCTACTTACCAACAAAGCCTTTTGCGATTTTCTGGCGGAATTCAGTAAGATTTCTTTGAAATACATTGAAGACGAAGCTGCTATCAGGATGATGCAGCGATTGTATTGGTATACTGTTGAGTTTGGTTTGGTATGTGAGGATAATCAGATAAAGATTTATGGAGGAGGTATTCTTTCATCAAGTGGAGAAAGCGAATATAGCCTCCATAGCAATATACCAGAAAGAGTATCTTATAATATTGAAGAGATAATTGCGACGGAAGTAAAAATTGATGAATACCAGAAAAAGTATTTCATCATTGATTCGTATGAGCAGTTGTTTCATTCATTGCCCGAATTTGAAAAAGTTTTAGAGCGACAATTATTAGTATGTCAATAATTGAAGGTTTTTCCTACTTTTGTAAAATATTTTACCGTATAACGGCATCACAACAAAATATTTGCTTACAAAAGGATTGAACACCAACAAACAATGACGCACTCTGACCAACGCTCCTACTTTTTTAAAATAGACACGACTATCAAGCGTATTCGTAGTTTTATGCAAAAGGGGCTGACTGATAATGGTATTGACCTGACTGTTGACCAATGGGTGGTGCTTGACCACATCAAACCCAAACCCGGAATCAGTCAAAATGATTTAGCAGTTGATACTGCCAAAGATGCCCCGACTGTAACCCGGATTCTCGATTTATTAGTCGATAAAAAGCTCGTAAGACGCCAGATGGCAGACGACGACAGAAGAAAGTTTAATATATTTCTGACCGAAGAAGGAGAACAATTACACATCAAAGCATTGGAAGTGATTGGTGAAGTCAGAAGAAAATCATGGGATGGGTTGACAGACAATGATTACGATGAACTGGTACGAATCATGAATACCATTCATAAAAATGTCAGCTGATTCGTATCCACAACTTATTTAATTTGTTTTAAAACATAATGAATCCTTGGCTAAATATTCCTGCAGACTCTGATTTTTCTATTCATAACCTTCCATTTGGTATATTTAGTATCAGCAAAAACGCACCCAGAGTAGGCGTCCGCATAGGCGATTATGTAATAGATTTAGAACAATTACGTAAATCTGGTTTAATTGAAGTCCCTCGCAATGTCTGTAACCAGGCGCATCTGAATACTTTTATCAACTTAGGCAAAAAGAAAACCACTGCAATCAGGCTCCAATTACAGGAATGGCTTACACTGGAAAAATCACCACTTAAAAGATATTTCAATCAGGCTTTTCATCCAATAGAATCAGTAACAATGCATCTGCCTGTTAAAGTAGGCGACTATACTGATTTTTATTCTAGTCTTGAACACGCTACCAATGCAGGTAAGATGTTCCGACCTGATAACCCATTAGTGGCAAACTGGAAACATATTCCCATTGCTTATCATGGACGTGCAAGCTCAATAGTTGTTTCAGGCACACCCATTATCCGCCCAAATGGGCAGATAAAACCTGCCGATAGTCCAACCCCTGTTTTTTCTCCGACTAAAGAAATGGACTTTGAAGTGGAAATCGGTGCAATTATTGGCAAAAACTCAATTTTAGGCGAAAGCGTCAGCACGGCTGAAGCTGAAAGCTATGTTTTTGGTCTGGTACTGTTTAATGATTGGTCTGCACGTGATATTCAGAGATGGGAATATCAACCTTTAGGGCCATTTCTGGGCAAAAACTTTGCTTCATCCATTTCGCCTTGGGTAGTGACCCTGGAAGCTTTGGAACATTTCCGAACAGAAACTCCAACACAAGACCCCAAGCCGTTACCATATCTGGCGTTTGAAGGGAAAAAGAATTTTGATATTCAATTGGATGTTAATCTTTCTTTGCCCAATAGCCAAAGCTATATTATATCCCGTACCAATTTTAAATATATGTACTGGAATCTGGCTCAACAGATAGCTCATCATACTGTGAATGGGTGTAATCTGAAAATCGGTGATATATTAGCATCAGGCACAATCAGTGGGCCGCTACCGAATAGCAACGGTTGTTTATTAGAGCTAACTTCAGGAGGAAAACAGCCCGTAATATTAGATAATGACTTACAAAGAATCTTTTTAGAAGATGGTGATAAACTAGTTATTAAAGGCCATTGCGAAAAAGATGGCATAAGGGTGGGTTTTGGGGAGGTAAGTGGTAAGATTCTGCCTGCCAATTAAATTTTTCTAAACAATTAACAGAGATTTATCTCGAAACTAGCATACATTAGTCATCATTATGCTTACACTCAATCCTAAAGATTTAGATGCCAGAGTCTTTTATAGTTACCTGACCGGAACTGTGGCGCCTCGTCCCATTGCCTTTGTTAGTAGTATTGATAAGGCGGCTAATGTCAATCTAAGTCCTTTCAGTTTTTTTAATATTATGGGTATTAATCCACCATTGCTGGTATTTGCGCCTAATAATCGTGGGAGAGATGGTTCAAAAAAGGATACTGCGCTTAATATCAGCGAGGTACATGAGGTAGTGATTAATATGGTTGATTTTGCAATGGTACAACAGATGTCGTTGGCAAGTGTCGAATATCCCCGAGGTATCAATGAGTTTATTAAATCTGGTTTCACGCCTGAGCCGTCTCTCTTGGTTGCCCCGCCAAGAGTAAAAGAATCACCTGCACAATTTGAGTGTAAAGTATTGGAAGTGCGAGAAATTGGCACCATGAATCTCTATATATGCCAGATAGTAATGGCGCATTTCTCTGAAAGCATTATTGGTGAAAATGGCAAAATAGATCAACGAAAAACTGATTGGGTAGCCCGGATGGGAGCAGATTGGTATGCACATATCAGTGAAGGGGCTATGTTTGAGGTAGAAAAGCCAAATACAAAAATTGGTATTGGTTATGATGCCATTCCGGAAAGTATTCGATTATCTAAAATCTTAACGGGTAATCATTTAGGACAATTAGGCAATATTGAAGTTTTGCCTACCAAAGAAGAAGTATTGGCATTCCGCCAAACGCCTTTAATGAAAGATATTTTCTACCAGGCTATCAATGGTTGTACTTATTTAGATAACCTTCTACATGATGAAGCGCAAAGACTTTTAGCACAGAATAAAGTAAAAGAGGCATGGTTG
>CBIHRH010000689.1:0-3181 GCA_966212365.1 uncultured Emticicia sp.
AAAAAGCAAATACGCTTATGGAAGAAGAAATAATAGAAATAGAAAGATATTCTGAAAAAGAAAAATATGCCGTTTTTGACAAAGAGTTTATGCCACACATAGACTCGATGTATAACTTTGCTTTTCGCTTAACAAATGATGAAGACGATGCCAACGATCTTGTACAAGATACATATCTGAAAGCGTTTCGATTTATCAATTCGTTTGAACGTGGAACTAATGCAAAAGCGTGGTTGTTTAGAATCTTGAAAAACAGTTTCATCAACGACTATCGCAAGAAAAGTAAGGAACCTTCAAAGGTTGATTATCAGGACGTTGAGACCACGTACAATTCGGTCGAAGATGCCGAAATGGAGGCGACAACCGACTTGCGTACGGAGACTGTTCAAGACATGATTGGCGATGAAGTTGCCAATGCGCTTAACAGCTTGCCGGTTGATTTTCGCACCGTAATTATTCTTTGTGATATCGAAGGATTTACTTACGAAGAAATGGCAAAGATATTAGATATACCTATCGGAACGGTAAGGTCACGCTTACATAGAGCAAGGAATTTGTTGAAAGAGAAGCTGAAAAACTACGCCTCATCAATGGGATATAAAACCGACGAGATGGCAGAGCAGGATTAAGCAGTTGGTCTTAAGAGACTTTAAAACAGAAAATATTTTACTATCGATACATGTCATTGGCTAATAAACCACGGACATATAAACAAAAACATTAATAGAGAGGGAAGTAGATTAATGTCCCCTAAACATTATACCAATGAAAGAGAGGTGTGAAAATCATCAAAAGTGTATGCAGATGATACAGGCTGTACTTGATGGATCGGCATCTGCCGCTGAGGTAGAACATTTTAAGTTACATATGGACGATTGTCTGCCTTGTATTGAGGGTTATAAACTGGAGAAAAGTATCAAAGATGCGCTTCAGGTGAAAATGGAAAAAAAGTGTTGTCCACAGTCAACCGTAGTAGATATAAGGGCAAAAGTTGGATTGGGGTTGGTGTTGTTAGGGTTTATCATAGCAGAAGTAAAACTGTATCATTTGTTGTTTAGTTGTTGATTTCACTATCTTTGCAAGATATTCAGCCATCAGGTTTTTAAACTTGGTGGCTTTTTTAATAATTTTATTGTAGCTATCCACCTTGCCTGAGCAAGGTCATAAATCATTCTCAATGAAAGGTAAAGCCATCATCTTTTGCGCTCCCTCAGGTTCGGGAAAAACAACCATCGTTAAGCACTTGCTTAGTAAGTACGGTAATCTGGGTTTTTCAATTTCGGCATGTACACGCGATAAACGCGGGCGTAATGAAGAAAACGGAAAGGATTACTATTTTTTAAGTATCCACGATTTTAAAGAAAGAATTGATAACGAAGAATTTATAGAATGGCAGGAGGTCTATCCGGGGGCTTATTACGGTACTTTAAAAACTGAGATTGAAAGGTTGTGGGCAGAAGGAAAGAATGTGATTTTTGATGTGGATGTAAAAGGTGGCGTAAATCTGAAAAACTACTTTGGCGATGCAGCTCTGGCTATTTATGTAAAAGTGCCATCAATGGAAGAACTGGAAAGACGATTGAGAAGCAGAGGTACTGATAGTGAAGACAGTATATCAAGACGTTTATACAAAATGAAATTCGAAATGGAGTTTCAGAACAGATTCGATGTGATTTTGCTGAATGATGATATTGAAACTTCCTGGAAAAAAGCAGAAGAACTCTACGAAAGCTTTGTGAGAGACGAATTGAAGATTGAGAAAAAGCCTTTGGAGGTTTAAAGAATCCTAAAGCCTGCGTGCCACGGCTCTACTCGTCCGAGTAAGGCCGTGGCACGCTTATTTTGGGCTTTGCATGTGTTTTTTGCCAGTTAATTTTTTAAATCATACTATTTACCTGGCAACCTAAGCGTGCCACTCGTGCGACGTCCGACCCTTTTTCGGACTAGTAGAGGCGTGACATGCTGGGTATTAATGCAAGAAGTGTCTTACACCAGTCAATACCATTGCAACTCCATTTTTATTACAGAAATCAATTGAATCTTGGTCACGGATAGAGCCACCCGGCTGAACTACGGCTGTGATACCTGCTTCGTGTGCAATTTCCACACAATCAGGGAATGGGAAGAAAGCTTCTGATGCCATCGCTGCACCTTTCAAATCAAAGCCAAAGGTATTGGCTTTTTCGATAGCTTGTTTCAAAGCATCCACACGTGAAGTTTGACCCACACCGCAAGCCAATAATTGTCCATCTTTCGCTAAAACTACGTTATTAGATTTCAGGTGCTTGCAGATTTTGAGAGCAAATTCCAAAGCTTTTACTTCATCGGCGGTCGGTGCTTTTTCAGTAGCTACTTTAAAGTCTGCAGCAGTTTCAATCGTATTATCTTTATCTTGTTCCAGAACACCATTCAAAAGCGTACGGAATTGTTTTTTACTCAATTCAACCGGCTTTCTGATTAAGAGACGACGGTCTTTCTTTTTCTTCAAAATAGTCAATGCCTCTTCATCAAAAGATGGAGCAATCAATATCTCAAAGAACAACTTATGTAATTCTTCTGCAGTCGCTACGTCAACATGCGTATTGGTAATAATTACCCCACCGAAAGCTGAAACAGGGTCACAAGCCAGTGCATTTACGTAAGCTTCTTTCGCGGTTGAGGCAGAAGCTACACCACAGGCATTATTATGTTTGATAATCACAAACGATGTTTCTTCAAACTCATCAATCAAACGCACACAAGCTTCAACGTCCATCAGATTATTATAAGATAACTCTTTACCATGAATCTGTTCAAACATCTGGTCTAAATCACCGTAGAAAGTAGCGGCCTGGTGTGGGTTCTCGCCATAACGAAGTGCCTTTTGTGGTAAAGCTGCAAAATTCTGTACCTGAGTATATACATCACCACTGAAATACGCATGGATAGCGGTATCATATTGAGAGCTCATCCCAAAGCCTTCCATCGCATAGCGGCGGCGGTCTTCCAAATCAGTTGCACAGCCTTTGCTTTGCAGGATGTCAAACACATCATCATATTGAGTACGAGATGATACAATCAAAACATCATTAAAGTTTTTAGCAGCACCACGAATCAACGAAATACCACCAATATCTATTTTTTCTATAATATCTTCTTCGCTTGCGCCAGAGGCAACTGTTTCCTGAAAAGGATATAGATC
>CBIHRH010000690.1:0-3180 GCA_966212365.1 uncultured Emticicia sp.
TCCACTCTCGGGTTTTAAAATCTCCCTCTCCCGTGGGAGAGGGCTGGGGTGAGGGATTACTTTCCCCCCACAACCACTTCACATAAATCTTCCTGCTTGAAGTAAGTATTCGCCATTTCTATAATATCTAAAGGCGTTACTGCCCTTATTTTCTGAATATAATTATCATAAAAATCGGCAGGTAATTCATCTAATAAGATAACTTTCTGTCTGTCAGCTACTTCGAAAGGAGTGTTTAATGAGCCTACCAGTGAACCAATCATGTAGTTTTTGGCGGTGTCCATTTCATCCTCTTCTACTGGTATAGTCTGTATCTTACTGATTTCTTTGGCAATTTCATCAAGGGTTTGTTGGGTATACTCTTTCTTTACATCAGTACCCATTACCAGATACCCACCATATCGTTGCGGGACTAATCCTGAAGAAATACCATAAGTAAATCCTTTATCTTCACGGATATTCTTCATTAAACGACTACCGAAATATCCGCCAAAAATCGTATTGGTAACGATAAACTTGAAGAAATCAGGGTGTGTGCGTCCGAACATTCTTTTACCTAAACGAATGGACGACTGCAAATTATCTAAACGTTCAACCAGAACACTTTCAGGGTGCTTGATTTCTGAAATATTATCCACAATAGCACTATGATTAGGTAATTCTACCCGTGTTTGACCCAAGTGTTGATTCAATGCCTTCACCTCTTCATTGCTGAATTTACCTGCAATAAAGATTCTAAAAGATTTGCCCCGGATATTTCTCTGATAGAAATCATTAACGGCTTCTCTGGTAATCTCATCAATCGCAGCTAAAGTCAGTGATTTCCCATAAGGGTGATTTGTTCCATAGATTTGCTCTCTGAAAACCTGTCCGGCCACATAAGAACCTTTCTCTAAGTTGACTTTCAGATTCTGAGAGCTGATATTTTTCTGAACCTGTAATTCTTTTTCAGGAGTAATCGAATCGGCAATCATCTCCTGTAACAAAGGCAATAATTTAGGCAGATGCTTGGTTAGCCCATGAACAGTTATCGTCAATCTCTCTACCGAATGATTGATTTCCAGAAACGCGCCGTATTGATCAAAGTATTCACTGATTTCAGTAGCAGTATGGCTCGAAGTTCCCTCTGAAAGCATTTTTGAAGCAAAATAGGCTTCTCCAATCTGGTTCTCATAACGACTGCCTGCTTCAAAAATCAATTCTAAACGCACTACGGGTTGTTCGCCTGCCTTAACCATATACACAGGCACCTGATTATCAAGTACCACTTTCTCCGCTTTGGGTATGCTCACTTGTTCTATAGTCTGTGAGGGAGGGGCTATCGTGCGGTCTAATATCATAGGTTTAATTAAATATAAGTCTATACTCTTTGGTATTTATACAGAAAAAGTAAAATGAATAACGAACGATTCAATAAAAAGTTCATTATTCATTTTACTTTAACAGATGGCTGATTCAGAACCTGTTTAAAGGGTTCTTATCTATAACAAAAAAATTATCTGGCAGATTCCATCATACTCAGCAAATGGTCTAATTCATATTCCAGAACCTTACTGCCTTGTTTCAATTTTCTGACATCCTGCAATTCAATGCCATTACGGGCATAAGTAGGATGATTTAAGGCAGGGTTACGGTATCCTTCACGCATGAATCGCTGAATCATGGTTCTGATCTGCTCCATATCATCTCGCTTAGGAGGTTGGGGTTCAGGAATAGTAATAGCAAGAGGGTCGGCTTGTGGTTGGTCTTTATCTGCTTTCACAGCACCATCTTTTGCCACATTCTCTTTTACCACTTCAAATTTCACCTCTCTTACTTCTTCCTGTTCAGGAGCAAGGTCAAAGCCTGCGGCTACAATGGTTACCCTTACTTTTTTACCCAGTTGGTCATCCACGGCAAAACCATGTTTAAACAATTGTGCTTTTGCCTGAATCTGACTTTCAATAAACTTGGTTACCAAAGTCTGGTCAGACAATTTAATTTTATGCTCAGGGCTATAGGCAATACTTACTAATATTCTCTGCGCACCGCTGATACCATTGCTCTCTAATAAAGGAGAAGAAAGGGCAGCTTTAATAGCTTCCTCAGCTCTTTTATCACCTTCAGCTTCTGCAGTACCCATAACGGCTTGTCCGGCACCACCTAATACTTTCTTCACATCGGCAAAGTCAAGGTTAATAATTCCGGGACGAGTAATGAGTTCGGCAATACTTTTTACACCATTTGCCAATACATCATCTGCTTTGGCATAGGCATCTTCAATGTCCATATCACCATATTGCATTTCAAGACGCTCATTCTTGATTATCAATACAGTATCACTATGTTTTTTCAGTTCTTCAATTCCGGCTCTTGCCTGCTTGATTTTTTCCTCCCCTTCAAATGTAAAAGGGTCGGTTACAACGGCTACAGTCAAGCGCCCCATGTCTTTGGCTATACGTGCAATTACCGGCGCAGCACCTGTACCGGTACCGCCACCCATACCTGCCGTAATAAATACCATCTCAGTAGGTTCTTTCAGTACTTCACGAATCGCTTTTTCGCTTTCTTCGGCAGCTTTTTTACCCATGCTTGCCTCTGTACCTGCTCCTAAACCTTTGGTTAGCTCAATACCTATCTGCAAACGGCGGATTTCCGACGGGGCAGATTCCAGCGCTTGCTGGTCGGTATTACAAATCACTAAACCAATATCACGAACGCCCAAATGATGCATGTGCTTAACAGCATTACAACCTGCACCACCAACACCAATCACCTTGATGATGTTTTTAAACTTGTTTTTGCTCGAAACAATTTCGAATTCTGGCTCTGGAGACATTTTAGTAAGAATTTATGTAGATTAGGAAAGCTACAGTTGTAGTCAACAAAAACATCCGGGTAAACGCAATGATTACTCCTGTGGGGAATGTGAATTCTCAAAAGGTCTGGCATTATCGTTTAACAGCAAATACGTTTATTAACTATTAGTTTTTATGGTTTGGTTTATTATAAAATATATACTCAAAATGCACGCAAATTTTTTTAAATATATACCCCTCGTAGCACGCTCGTCTCTTTAATTAATTTGTATAGTTTTTATCATCTCCCATATCAATCTTCCCGGCCGAAGAAACCTTTTTCTTGAACCAGCCGAATATCCCTCCTCCATTCTGTTCTTCTTCGTGTGGCGGTTCTTCTTTT
>CBIHRH010000691.1:0-3174 GCA_966212365.1 uncultured Emticicia sp.
CTTGGCTACCACTTTCGGGCTGAATTACATTCCAGGAACATGGGTGCAATCAATTGATGTAGGTAAAGGAGCAGGTTCTATTGTGAATGGGTACGAATCAATGACCGGACAGATAAATGTGGAATTACAAAAACCGGACATTTCTGAGAGAGTATATCTGAATACATACGTAAACAGTTTAGGACGTGGCGAAGTAAACCTGAATCTGGCAAAGATTCTAAGTCGAAAAAATGGCAAACCGAAATGGTCAGTTGGTTTATTGTCACATGGCTCTACCTTGCAGAGCAGCATCGATAAAAATCATGATAATTTTTATGATTTGCCCAAATATACCCAAGCCAATTTTATCAATCGCTGGAAATATGAGTCTGATAAAATGATGGCACAATTTGGTATTAAGTTTTTGCATGAAGATCGACTGGGAGGACAAATTGTCAAGAATCCTTTATCGCTGGATGACGTAATCTATCAATTCACCAATAATACCAATAGGTTTGAGCTTTTTTCTAAAACTGCCAGATTGTATCCAAATAAACCATACCGTGGCTTAGGCCTTATTCTGAATGGCGTGATTCATGATTCAAAATCAAAGTTTGGTTTCAGACCTTATGATGGCAAACAAAATACCGCCTATGGAAATCTGATTTATCAGGATATTATCGGCAATACTAATCATACTTACAAAACTGGAATAAGCTTTATGTATGATGATTATAGGGAAAGATTTGCTGATACTTTAATGAAAAGAACAGAGATAGTTCCGGGAGCCTTTTTTGAATACACCTATAAATATTTAGACAAGATTACAGCAGTAGCCGGAGCAAGAACCGATTTTCATAATCTTTATGGGACAATCTTCACGCCTCGTTTACACGTTTTATATAATATCAGTCCTGATAATGCCTTACGTATTTCAGGAGGGAAAGGATTCAGAACACCGAACCCATTTGCTGAGTATTTTGGCAATTTAGTAAGTTCTAGAACACTTAGATTTTTAGATAAGATACGGCCGGAAATTTCCTGGAATTATGGCATTAGTTATACAAGACATTTTGGCAAATCAAGCCTGATACTTGATGTATATCGAACCAATTTTGTTAACCAATTAATAGCAGATACTGAGCATCCACAATTCTTGTATTTCTATAATTCATCAGGTAGTTGGAATTCGAAACGAAACTATGCCAATTCGGCGCAGATTGAATTAAACCTAGTTCCTGTCAACCGCTTGGAGTTTAAAATTGCTTATCGCTATACCGACGTATGGAATACTTTAGGGAAACCTTTTAATCAGGATATTACAGTCAGAAAGATGTTTATTCCAAGAGACCGTGTCTTGTTTAATGTAGGCTATGCTTTGCCTTTCGATAAATGGAAATGGGATTTTACTTTACAATATAATGGTACTCGTCGTGTGCCAAATTTGTCGCCGAATTATCAGCATACCAGTTATGAGAGCATGCCCATTCAATATGCTCCGGCATTTATCAATATCAATGCGCAGGTTTCACGTTCATTCCGTCGTTGGGATTTATATCTAGGTGGAGAAAACCTGAATAACTTTACCCAAAAAAATCCGATTGTAACACCTGAAACCCCATTCGGGACTAGATTTGATGCAGGCAGCGCCTGGGGACCGGTTGTAGGAAGAATCATTTATTTTGGGACAAGATATAAATTAGGAGGTATAATTTAACGTTCGATTAATACCATACGAAAGGTATTGAACGTTAAAAAATGAAAAGGTAATCAAATATATGATGAAGATTTATCAGGCTTTTTGTTATTCACTAATCCTCTTGCTTTTTTCTTGTAAACCCAAAGAAGAAATTAAAACTGAGAATATTGATTTTCCGGCTGCTTATGTAGTTAATGGTGGCAGCAATACAGTTTCTATTATTGATTTAAATGAGAGAGTCGTTAAGAAAATCATACAATTAACTGATTTAGGTCGATTCCCTCATCATATTCAGCTATCGCCTGATAGAGCGAAACTCTCGGTTGCACTGCCTGAATTTGATTTTACACAAAGTCATGATTTACTACATCAGGCAACTGATAAAAAAGGAGGGATAGCGGTAATAGATGCCTTAAACGGTAAAAATTTATTAAAAATACCTTTAGAGAAAGTCAATTTCAATGCGGTTTTTTCACCAGATAATACTGAAATCTGGACGGCTTCTGCCAATCATTCGGGAGAGATGTATGTTTATGATGCCAATACAGGTGTCTTGAAAGCTACAATCCCACTGGGAGCAGACCCTTCGGAGGTAGTTTTTACAAAAAATGGCAATTATGCTATTGTGGCTTTAGGAGAAAGCAGTTTTATCGTGGCTGTAAATACCGCACTTAAAAAGGTAGAAAAATTTATTAAGGTTGATCAAGTCCCCACCAATGTATGGGCTGTGAGTGATGGGAAGATTTATGTTGAAAATAAAAATCTGAAAACCATCAATATCGTCGACCCTGAAACATTGAATTTCTATGAGTATCTTGATTTGGATTTTAAGCCCGGACAAATGGCCTATAACAAAATATTAAATGAGCTTTGGGTTTGCCAGGCCGGAGATAATAAAGTAGCCTATTTTGAGCGTAAATCTGATAAATGGGTATTAAAATCTACTATTGTCACTAATGATGATGCACACGCTATCACTTTTTCAAAAGATGAAAAAATAGCCTATGTAGTTAATCAAAAAGGAAATACTGTATCAGTCATCAATGCGGCCGCACATGAAAAAACAACTGATATTCCGGTAGGACTAAATCCCAATGGAATTGTTTTAAGAGAGTAAACGTTTTATATAACTAAACAATACACAAAAATGAAAAACATCTTATTTATCTTGTTTTTTGCAACTATTTTCAGTGGTTTTACTAAAGAAGACCCACCTAAAACTGCAGAAGTAAAACTGAAAACTTCGGCTATCTGTGGCATGTGCAAAAAACGTATTGAGCGTGACTTAGGTGTAACCAAAGGCATAGTGAGTTCGAATCTTAATTTAGACGATAAAGTGGTAACGGTTACCTACAATCCAAAGAAGACCAATCCAGAAAAAATTAAAAATGCGATTTCAAAAATCGGATATGATGCAGATGATGTAGTTGCAGACCAAAAAGCACATGATGCTCTGCCAGATTGTTGCCAGAAAACTGCGGCAGCTCATAAGGATT
>CBIHRH010000692.1:0-3173 GCA_966212365.1 uncultured Emticicia sp.
TTCTGTTAGTTTTTCAAATTCCAGAAATTCAAGCTGAGCATCAAAAGGAACATTATTCATTTCAAATGTACGTGTGATTTTCTGGTTTGGGATAAACTCATGAATCACCCCAGTTGCCTGGAATACCACATTTCCTTGCGGATCACTGGTTTCAAATATCCAGCCACCGTGTTTTTTATTTTCGAGCTTCAAAACTTTTGTGTTCATCCATTGCTCAATAATTTCAGGCTCTTCATAAGCTTTGAAAAGTAGTTCCAACGGTAAATCAAACTCTCTGGTTATCAATAATTCCTGCTTACCATCTTCGGCGTGGATTTTTGTTTTTCTTTCCATGTCTTTCTATTTTTTTGATTGATAATTTTTCATTATTGATTCCAGTTTGTTAAATCTATCATCCCACATCTGACGAAAGGGCTCAATAAAGTCAGCCACTTCTTTCATTTTTATTGCATTAATATTATAGTAAATCTCTCTACCGCTCTGTTTTTGTTCAAGCAGTTCACATTCTGTCAATATTTGTAAATGCTTCGAAACTGTGGGTCTGGCGGTATCAAAGTTTGCTGCTATAGCACCTGCAGTCATAGACTGAGAAGCTACTAATAAAAGAATTGCTCTTCTGGTCGGATCTGCAATGGCCTGGAAAACGTCTCTTCTTAAATTCATTCTGTAGTTATTTGACTACAAATATATATGTAGTCATTTAGCTACGCAAATTTTTTTCAATATTTTTTTACGAATCTTCTTAGACATACTAAAAAACGTGCTCAATTGATTATCAGACGTTTATGGGGAAATTGTTACTGATAATTGCTCAAATTTCTGTCAGCCTGTGTTTTTATTAGGCTGGTAAAAGTTTTTTGTAACTTTTAGGTACTTCGCTTACTCTAAGGTAATTAGAAACAATTTAAAAATTAAAAAAATGGAAAATAACAATTTGCAACAAATGTTGAAACCAACTTTCAACCTGTTGAAACTAACATTTGGGATTGTCCCAATTGCAGCAGGATTAGATAAGTTCACTAATCTGCTTACGAATTGGGAAAAATATCTTAACCCTTCTGTGGCAGGTATGTTGCCTTTTACCCCTTCAACATTTATGATGATTGTTGGTGTAATTGAAATTATTGCAGGTATTATTGTATTGCGGAATACAGAAATCGGTGGTTATATTGTTGCTACATGGCTTACATTAATCGCCCTGACTTTATTGATTGGTGGAGAATATATGGATGTGGCCGTCCGGGACTTAGTAATGGCAATTGCAGCTTTTTCTACCGCCAGAATATCAAAAATTCTTGTATAATCTAATATTATTGTATGAACTTCTCTGATGAATTTACAGACTCTCAAATTATCGACCGTATTGTAAATGGTGACACTGCATTTTATGAAATTATAGTTAGAAGATATAATCCCTTTTTATACAAAACAGGGAGGTCATACAATTATACTCATGAAGATACACAGGATTTAATGCAGGAAACATTTATTGATGCTTACAAAAACTTAATTCAATTTGAAGGTCGTTCAGATTTTAAAACCTGGATTATCAGAATTATGATGAACAATTGTTATAGAAGGAAACAAAAATCAAGCTTTATACATGAGATCGTGAAAGAAGTGGACGATAACTCAAAACCAATGTTTGCCAACTTAAATAATGAAACAGATAAAATGATCCAAAATGGAGAGTTAGGACATATTATAGAGGAAGCATTAGGCGCTATCCCGGAGGATTATCGACTGATATTTTCGTTGCGGGAAATGAATGGATTAAATGTAGCAGAAACAGCAAATTTATTGGATATTAGCGAGGGCAATGTAAAAGTTAAACTTAATAGAGCCAAAGCAATGTTGAGAAATGAAATAGAAAAAATGTATTCTGCCAATGAGATATTTGAATTCAATTTGATTTATTGTAATGCTATGGTAGAAAGAGTGATGAAAGAAATAAATCAGCTTAACAACCACAAATAATTTAGATTATGAAGCAAATAGCCAGAGTGTTATCAATTGAGCATGTTACACATGATGTAATTCATATTGTTGCCGAAAAACCGGATGGATTACACTTTCATCCTGGACAGGCGGCCGATTTATCTATTAATAAAGAAGGGTGGGAAAGGGAAATAAGGCCGTTTACCTTCACTTCCTTACCAGAAGATGAATATATTGAATTTACAATTAAAACTTATCCCGCTCATCAAGGTGTCACAAACCAATTGCTTAGCCTTGGCAAAGGAGATGAATTAATCATTCATGAAGTCTTTGGAGCTATTTCTTATAAAGGGGAGGGTATTTTCATTGCAGGTGGAGCAGGAGTTACCCCTTTTATTGCCATCTTTAAATATCTTGAAGCTAAAAACCAGATTGGCAATAATAAGCTCCTTTTTGCTAATAAAACCAAAGCTGATATTATTCTGGAAGATAAATTTAATAAACTACTAGGCAAAAACTTCATCAATGTATTATCACAGGAATCCCTTCCAGAGTATGAACATGGCTACATTTCAGCAGAATTGATTAAGAAATATATAGATTCATCTACAGAATATTTTTATCTCTGTGGACCTGACCCTATGATGGAAGCGATAGAAAAACATTTGAAATCATTGAGAATTAAAGACGAATCGATTGTTAAAGAAGCTTTTTGATATAACCTAAAATATGCTTTATTGCTTAATTATCATCATATAGATAGAACAATCATGCAAGGGTTGTTCTATTTTTTTTCCGGATTCGCTTTCTTAGGATTTCTTTTTGTGGTCAATTGCTTTTTCTTTTTTAATGCCTTATTTTAGAGATATAATTTTATCCCGATTTATTATAATCCTATTAAACGCAAAGAATTCATGGCTAAAACTGATTATCAATCAATTGACGAGTATCAAAGTACTCTCCCCGAAGAAATTAAGGAAAGACTACAATCCATCCGCAAAGCAATACACGAAATCGTGCCAGAAGTGGAAGAAGTAATAAGTTATCAGATTCCTTGTTTTAAATATAAGGGATATTTGATTTACTATTCTGCCTATACCAAACACATATCTCTTTCATATCCTTACAGTAAGGAATTACTGGCTAAATTCGAACCTCAATTAAAAGATTTGAATGTGAGTAAATCAGCCATTCAATTTCCCAACAATGAGCCTCTACCGCTTGATTTAATGAAG